>DASZMK010000076.1:0-24876 GCA_035551855.1 Solirubrobacteraceae bacterium | reverse complement strand
ATCCGGGGACATCTCATGGAGCTGGTCCCCCACAACCCCGCCGGCGAGGCGAGTGGGGGATGAGATCAGAGCGCCGGCTACGCTCGTAGACGCCATCTTTCACGCGACCGCGGACGCGGGTTCAATTCCCGCCGTCTCCACCTTTGCAAGCTATTCGAACCGCCCTCCGCACCAGCGGGGGGCGGTTCTTCCATGAGGGCGAGGGCGTCCAGGGTCGTGACGGCACGGTGGCAGGGCGACCGGCGTGCGGCGTCTGCAGCTCGAGCCGAATCAGGCCGAGGGGTTGCGCAGCATCTGCGCTGAGCGAGCGGTGCACTGCGCGAGGACTGACTGGAACTCTGGCTGGCCGACTTTCGCCGCGAGCGTCCCGACCTTCACCCGCAGCTGGAGATCGTCAACTCGCCGAGCCGACCCCGGCGCTTCAGGCAGCCCGCGCCCAGGGCGCAGGCGGTGGTTGTCCGGGAGCGACCTGGGAGCAGAGATCAGTCTGTGGTGAAGTAGTGACCCTGCTCGAGGTCGGTCATGAGCCCCGGGTGGACGGGCTCCCAGCCCAGCAGTTGCAGGGTGCGCGCGCTGGACATCGGGTTGTCGAGCGTCATGAACGGGGCGAAGAACTTGAAGTGCTCCGCGGCCCGCTCGGCGGGGATGCTCACGGTCGGGACGCGCAGGTGACGGCCGATGGTCTCGGCGATCTCGCGCACCGTGATGCCCTCTTCGCCCGCGGCGTTCATCTGCGAACCGGTCGGCGCCTTGTCCAGCGCCATCCGGTAGAGGCGGCCGATGTCCAGGGCGTGAGCAGCGGGCCAGCGATTGGTGCCGTCGCCGACGTAGCCGGATACGCCCGCGCCCCGGGCGATCCCGATCAACGTTGGGATGAAGCCGATCCGGTCGCGCGTGCTGTGCACGACCTGCGGGATCCCCACGAGCAGGGACCGGACGCCGCGGTCGGCGAACCCGGCAACCGTGCTCGCAACCGCGGACCGGGGGTTGGCGGGAAGCGCCTCCTCGCCGTCCTCGGTGCCGGTGCGCCCCATGCCGATTCCCATGAGAGTCTTGCCCGTGCCGGCCAGCGCGTCGCCGAGCGCCTGCACCGCGACCAGATCGGCGGCGGCCGCACCCGCGAAGTCGCCAGCGAAAACGGCATCGTGGTTGAACGCGAGATGAATGACCCCGTCCGCCTCGGCCGCGGCCTCGCGCAGGCCGTCCAGGTCGTCCAGGTCGCCGCGGCGCACCTCGGCGCCCAGGGCCTTCACCGCCGCGGCCGACGTTTCAGACCGAGCCAGCCCAACAACCTCGTGCCCAGCCTGGACCAGTTCAGGGACGACCGCCGAGCCGATGTGGCCGCTGGCGCCGGTGACGAAAACATGCATGAGTAGTTCTCCTGAAGGTGCGTCGTCCCGACCCAGAGGCAGAGGCGAGCTGATGTGACTTGGTACCGTCACTGTACCAGGCACAACGGTACCAAGTCACATCACCTAAGCTATGGGCATGGGACGATGGGAGCCCAACGCACGGCGGCGACTGGTGGAGGCCGCTCTTGATCTGTTCAGCGAGGAGGGCTACGACCACACCGGAGTCGCCCAGATCGCCGAGCGGGCCGGACTGACCAAGACCACGTTCTTCCGCCACTTCCGCGACAAGCGAGAAGTGCTGTTCGCCGGCCAGGAGGCCCACTGCCAGATGCTCGCGGACGCCATCGCCGAGGCGCCCAGCTCCGCCACCCCGCTGGAGTCGGTCGCCGCCGCACTCGACGCCATCGCAGTCAGCTTTCCACCAGAGAGGCGCGAATTCGCGACTCGCCTGCGAGCCGTTCTCGACGCCTACAGCGAACTGCAAGAGCGCGAGGCCCTCAAACACGCCGGCTACGCCGCCGCCATGAGCGACGCGCTCCGACAGCGCGGCGTCTCGGACCCGACCGCGATCGTCGCCGCCGAACTCGGAGTCCTTGCCTTCAAGACCGCCTTCGCGTGCTGGACCGAAAATACCCACCCGCAGACCCTCCCCCAACTCGCCCGCCAAACCCTGCACGAACTCCACGCCGCAAGCGCATCGCTGCAGTAGGTAGTCCGGCTCAGACCACGACAAGCCGTCGCCCGCGCTCCGGCGGGCGACGACGAGGGTCGTCCGGAGCCCGGAGCCTAAGGTGAGAGCAGCCGAGGCGAGCACCGTGCTCGTGCGATCGTCCAATTGGGATCGACCGCGAACGCAGCTGGGAGTTACTGCCGGCCAGCGCCGGGGAGCCTTGCCGGTGCCGCACAACAGGTCGCCGCCGTGGGCACGGTAGGCGATTTCGCGGGCGGCTCAGGTCGATTCGTACCGGCCCGCGGGGGGCCTGTGTCCGCGGTACGTGCGACGGTAGGCGGTGGGGGTGGTGGCGGCGTCCCGAGCGAGGTGCAGACGCAGGTTTGCGGCGCTACCGAGTCCAGAGCGGGCGGCGACCTCATCGATGGGCAGGCCGGTCGCCTCTAGCAGCCGTCGAGCTTCGATCAGCCGCTGGGCGGTGAGCCAGCGCAAAGGAGTGGTGCCGGTTTCGGCGAGGAAGCGCCGGGCTAACGTCCGCGGCGCCCAGCCGGCCTGGTGCGCGAGGTCGGCGACGGTCAGCGGCTCGCTCAGCCGGTCCAGGGCCCACGCGCAGGTGGACGCGAGCCCATCGCCAGCCGGGGGGAGGGGGCGGTGTAGGAACTGAGCTTGGCCTCCGTCGCGGTGCGGCGCGACGACCATTCGCCGGGCGATGCGCGCGGCGACCTGCTCGCCATGGTCGCGGCGGACGAGGTGCAGGCAGAGGTCAATTCCGGCGGCGACGCCGGCGCTGGTGGCCACCGCTCCGTCCTCGAGGTAGAGCACGTCAGGATCGACCTTGACGCGCGGGTAACGAGCGGCGAGTTCAGCGGCGTCCCGCCAGTGGGTGGTCGCGGTTCGTCCGTCGAGCAGCCCGGCCGACGCCAACGCAAACGCACCGGTGCAGACCGAGGTGATGCGTGCACCGCGAGCCGCGGCTGCGCGCAGCGCGTCGAGCACCGCGGCTGGGGGCTCATCGTGCGGGACGTAGCCAGGCACGACCACGGTGTCGGCACCAGCGAGTGCTTCCAGGCCGAGAGCAGCGTGCACCGAGAAGCCGGTCGTTGAGGGCACGAGTCCCGCAGACTCCGAGCACACCGAGAAGCTGTAGCGGTCGCTCTCGTCCCGGTGTCCAAACACCTGCGCTGGGATCGCCAGGTCGAACGCGACCACGTGCGGCAACGCGATAGCCACCACATGGTGCATCAGGCAGGATCCTATCGCATGTCGGCATTCCTGCCTCTCGACACCACCACCGGCGGCCGGCAGACTCCTCAGCATGGCGCCAGGGAACCGATCGACCGCCCGCTCCATCGGGATTCTGCTGTTCGACGGCGTTGAGGAGCTCGACGCAGTGGGACCGTGGGAGGTGTTGGCCACCTGGACCCTTCAGTACCCAGAAGACGGATACGCCGTGTGCAGCCTCTCGCGCGACGGCGGTTGTGTGGCTGCGGCCAAGGGCCTGGCGCTCGGCGTCGGCTACGCCCTGGCTGACGCACCCGCCCTGGACGTGTTGATACACCCTGGCGGGGTCGGAACTCGGCCGCTGCTGTGTGATCCCGCGCACCTTGCGTGGGTACGCGAGCAACGAGCAGCGGTGCCGCTGATGACCAGCGTGTGTACCGGAGCGCTGGTCTATGCCGCGGCCGGACTCCTGCATGACCGGCCGGCGACTACGTACCGGGGTGCGCTTGATGAGCTGCGCGCGCTGGACCCCAGCACGCGGGTGCGCGAGGACGACCGCTGGGTCGACGACGGGGATCTCATCACTTCTGCCGGGGTCAGTGCCGGCATCGACATGGCGCTGCATCTGGTGGCGCGCCTCGCCACCCCCGCGCGCGCCCGTCAGGTTCGGCACGCCATCCAGTACGACCCCTCGCCCCCGATCTAGAAGAGAGGACCAGGCCTGATGCGCTTTCTCGACGCCAGCGCGTTCACCGCCGGCCGGCCCTGGGGCGCGCTCGCCATCACTCACACCTCTGCGCCGGCGACGGCGACGGTGACGGCGTCTGCGGCTGGAGACGCTCATGCCCGTGTGGCCACACCCTCCTCCTGGAGCGCGGCGTCGAGCGCCGTCGGCAACAGCTCGTGGATCAGCCGTGCCGCAGCCCGTTCCTGCTCGAGGATGCGCTGCGCCACAGCCTCGGTCTCGGCATCGCCGGCCCGGCGCGCGACGCCGATGAGCAGCTCGTAGGCAGCGATCTCCAGGTGCTCGAAGGCGTACGAGAACCCGGCCAGCTTCGCTGCGGTATCGGGCTGCACGCCGAAAAATCCGCTCCAGTTCAGGGCGCCCAGCGCCATCGCGACGTCCTTGATCCTCGAGGGGCTCGCGCCCCGGGCCCCGAGCCGCTCGCCGATCAGCCGCTGGTGTTCGCGCGTCTCCGCGAGGTGCGCCTGATAAGCCGAAGCCAGTTGAGGGGCACCGGCGACTGCCGATCCCTTCTCCAGCAGGTGGATCGCTTGATTCTCGATTGCGTGAGCGTCGGTCAAGTAGTTGGTGACCTCTTCCTGGAGGTCCTCGGCTCCCTTATCGCGCAACGCGGCCTCGACCCCCCGGCCGAAGAGGCCGGCGAGCCGCTCGCCCATCTCGCGCTCCTGCTCGCGGATCCGGGCCGCCACCGCGGCGGTTTGGTTATCGCCCGCCTGCGCGGCCACGCGCGCCAGCATGTCGTAAGCCGCCAGCTCCATGTGCTCGTAGGAGTAGGCGTGGGCCACCAGCTTGCCCGGGGTGTCCGGCTGGAACTGCGCGAACAATCCAAAGCCCCTGCCGGTCACCTTGCCAGCCAGGTCCTTCAGCATCGCGGGACTCGCCCCCCGGGCGCCGAGCCGCTCTCGCACCAGCCTCTCGTGCTCCTCGGTCTCATGCAGATGCTGCTCGAATGCCGACGCGATCTCAGGATCCCCGGCGAGCCTCGGGGCAGCCCGCATCTGCACGACCGCCTGCTCCTCTATCGCGTGTGCGTCGGTCAAGTACCTCGTCAGTTGCTCGGCAAGCCGGTTGTCGGTCATCGGGCTCCTTTCGCTGTACTCACGACGATTTCCGCTCGGTGCCGCGTTGAAACCGCAGGCGTCTCGTCAAGCCCCTGGTTTTCGCGCCTGATCGGAGACCTGCTTCGGGATCACCAGGCTGATTCGCGCAGGCCGCTGCGACACTGTGGCTGTGCTGGTTCCCCCTCCCATTGCACAGCGGCTCGGTCGGCTGGTTTCCGGGTTGGTCCTCTACGGCGTCAGCGATGGGATGATCCTGCTGGCGGGGCTGGGGGTCGATCCTTGGGATGTCTTTCATCAAGGGCTTTCACGACGCCTAGGATTGGGCGTGGGAACGTGGGCGGTCATCGTCGGGCTGATCGTGCTCGCGCTGTGGATTCCGCTGCGGCAGACGCCCGGCGTCGGCACGATCTGCAACGTGGTCGTGGTGGGCGGGGTGATCGACATCGTGCTCGCCGTGTTCCCGGCGCCCCACCAGATCGTCGTTCGTTGGGCGCTGATGCTCGCGGGCGTGGTCTTGAACGCCGTCGCGACGGCGGCGTACATCGGTGCGAAGCTGGGGCCCGGACCGCGCGACGGACTCATGACCGGGCTCGCTGCTCGTGGGCACTCCGTCCGGATCGCCCGGACCGCGATCGAGCTGACCGTGCTCGCCACCGGGTGGCTCCTCGGTGGGACGGTGGGGATCGGCACCGTGATCTACGCGCTGTCCATCGGCCCGCTCGCTCACTACTTCCTCCCACGGCTGGACATCGACACCACGCCGGCACGATCAGGGCATCAGTCGTCATCGCCGTCGGCCGAGTCACCTGTCGCCGCCGTCCTCCCGAACGGCGCCCCAGACGAGACGTGAGCAGGTCATGGCGCCGAGGTATGTCGTCACCGTCTCGATCTCGGCTAGGCCGCGGTGTGTCAGGCGGTTATGCGGTAGCGGAGATAAACGACGCCACCTCCGAACCGCCGCTCATCCAGAAGTTCGAGCTGCGCACGCAGCTTGGCCGGCAGGGCGCGCTTGCCGCCACCCACCACGACCGGCGCGAGGAACAGATGGCACTCATCGACCAGCCCGGCGGCGAGCGCCTGGCCGGCGAGCTCGGCACCGCCGATCGTGAGGTCCGCTTCCGAGGCGTCCTTGAGCCGCCGGACGGCATCGGCGTCGAAACGATGCTCGATCCGCGTCCTGGCGCTGGACACCGTCTCAAGCGTCGCGGAGTACACGATCTTCTCCGCCGCCCGCCAGAGCTCGGCGAAGTCGCGCATCACCAGCGGCGAATCCGCGCCGCGGCCCGCGGTCTCCCAGAAGACCATCGTCTCGTACATCCGTCGCCCGTAAAGGTAGGTACCGATCGGCCGCTCGAGGGCGTTCACGAACGCATGGACCTCGTCATCCGGCGCTGCCCAGTCGAACGTGCCCCGTTCGTCCTCGATGTAGCCGTCAAGTGATGCGAGTGCCGAATAGATCAGCTTGGCCATCTCCACTCACTCCAGCATCAGGTACGGAACGTGAGACCGCGCTCAGCAAGGGCCCCGCCCAGCGCGGCGATCGCTGTCGGCCCCATACCGTGCAATTTCTTCAGGTCGCGCTCGCACACGAGCGCCAGCTGATCGAGGTGGGTGTGGCCGGCAGCTGAAAGTGCCCGCCGGGCCGGCGCGGAGAGTGCCGGGAAATTCGTGTCATCCTCGTGATGCAATTGATCCTCCAGATCGTGGTGATGGTGGGGCGCCGGACGCAAGGGCTGAGACTGGAGTCGCGCGCCAGACTCATCGGTCATGTCGGCGAGCAGAGCCGCCCGGATCAGTGTCTCGCGGTGACGGCGAGCCGGTGTGCCTGCGCCGCACCGCCCCATCGGATCTCTGAAGCGGAACCTTCGACGAACGGGGTCCGGAGTGTGTCTTGGGGCGGGTGAGTGGTCCTTCAGCTCATCGCCGGCGCTACCCGGGAGTTCGAGTTGCGGCGGACTGCGCGGACGGCTGCGGCGAGCCGCCGGACTCCCTCGTCGATGAGCTCCTCGCCAAGAAGCGAGAATGAGAGGCGCAGCCCGATGAGTCCGTCACCTTCGACGGTGGTCGCGCCACCCGGGGTGAACGACATCCCGTGGCGGAGAGCCTCGGAGAGGAGAAGCCGCTCGTCAAGCGGACGGCGGAACGCGACCCAGACGTGGTGACCGCCCTTGGGAGTCGTCGTCACCACGTCGTCGTTGAGCCGCCGCTGGAGGGAGTCGAGCATCGCCTGGCAGCGGCGGGCATAGACAGAGTTGATGCGGCGCAGGTGGCGGTCGTGAGCGCCGCTGGCGAGCCAGCGGTGGGCGAGGTGTTGGGTCAGCACCGGCGTGTGGTAGTCGGTGGCGAGCTTGAGGTCGGTGAGCCGGCGCCGGATCTCCCCGCCGGCGGCTATCCAGCCGAGGCGCAGACCGCCGCCGATCGTCTTTGATAGCGAGTCGATGTAGATCACATGATCGGGGGCGCGAAGTCGCAGGCGCGTCGGCTCCGGGGTCCCGAAGCGCACTGTGCAGTACACGCCGTCTTCGACGACGAAGAACGACCGCTCACGCGCCAGTCGCAGGAGGCGCTCGGCCCGCTCGGGACTCAGGTCCTGACCGGTCGGGTTCTGGGATCCGGTCTGCACGGAGACGAGCTTGACCTCGTGGCGAGCGAGAATCGCCTCCAACGCGTCGACGTCGATTCCCTGGTCGTCATACGGGATCCCCAGAACGCGAGCGCCGGTGTCCTGCATTGAGACCAACGCGCCCATGTACGTCGGTGATTCGGTCACGGCCACGTCGCCGGGTCGCAGGATCGTGCGGCAGACCAGGTCGATCGCCTGACGCCCGCCGGTGGTGACGACGATCTCCTCGGGCCGGGCGGCGAAGCCCGCTGCTGTCCCACGCCGCGCGAGCTCGGAGCGCAGGGCCCACGCCCCGTCGGGGTCGCCGTACATCAGCGCGGCGGCGCCGTCCTCTGCAAACACCTCAGCGCTGAGGCGCGCGAGCTCTCGCACAGGGTGAAGCTCGGCTGAAGCCCACCCGGTCGCGAGGTTGATGTGGTTCTCGTCGCCGGGCGGCTGCCAGGTGTCGGCGACGATCTGGTTGATATAGCTGCGTCTCGCTTCGGGCAGGACCGCATGCTGCCAGCGACCATCGGCATCGATTACCGCCGGAGGGGCTTGGCGCACGAATGTGCCTCGTCCCCGGGCCGCGGTGACATATCCCTCCAGCGCTAGACGCCGGTAGGCGCGGACCACGGTCAGATGGTTGAGCTGTGCCTCAGCGGCCAGCGCGCGGGTCGGCGGCAGCTTCTCGCCCGGCTCCAGGTCGCCGCGCTCGATCGCCGACCTCACAAGCGCTACGAGTTGGGCGTTGATTGATGTAGCCGTCCCTCGCTTCAGGTGGGACAAGTCGAGCTTGTATGACATTGACCTAGCCAATTTCGTCGCGAAGATGTATTTCAGGATGCTACAGAGGCTCATCAATCGGTGGCCAGCTGATCGGACCGTTAGCCGCTCCCCGCTGGATGACGGCCTCGGCTTCACGATCCGCTTCGCCTATCCCGATGACGCGGCCGCCTTGAAGCACCTGGCAGCACTCGATTCCCAGCCGATACCAGCCGGTCCGCTCGTGGTCGCCGAGGTGGCCGGGGAACTGTGGGCCGCGGTCAGCCTCACAGGCGAGCCGCAGGCTATTGCCGATCCGTTCCACCATACAGCCGAGCTTGTGTCTCTCCTGCAGGCACGGGCCAGCCGGCTCACGCGCCAGGGTCGGCACCGGATCGCACCACACCCGCCGGCGACCCCCGCGTATCGGTGATCGCGATCCTGCTCTGCCTCGCGCTGGCCGCACTGGTCTTCAGCTTTGGGTGGGGGCTCTTGTATGCCGGGCTGCGCGCCGGCGACCGACCCGGCGACACTGCGGTCACCGCCATCGAGTCACACGGCAGACGGGGCATCTGTCTGACCGTCCACAACCCGGGTACCCAAGCCGTGCTGCTCGGTGCGTCGATCCGGCGGCACAGTCTGCGGCTGTGGTGCGAAGGCGGCGCCTTCGTCAGCGTGCCTCGCCGCACCGCCGATGAGAAATTGCTGGCCGGAAAACACGGCGTCGTCTCCATCGTCCCAGCGGGAGAGAGCCAAACCATGCTCATTCCGTTGGCAGCCCTCACCAGGCAACGCGCCGAGCTGGTGCTCGCCGTCGGTGAAGCAGACCGCCTGCGGGTCATCCACCGCACCGTCAAACGGCCGCAGGAACGCCAGACGGCACAACAGAACCCCTCTCGAGTAACTGCCGCGGCGAGTCGAGCCGACGCTCAGGACGGCGTGCGCGGCTAAGCGCGCCGAAAGGTCGCGGCCGCGTAGCGGTCCGGCCGCGTTGGCGCCTGAAGGCTCACTGAGCGCAGGCTCCCCGGTCTTGGCGCTGGACAGGAGGGTGGGCGGCACGGACCGGCGTCCCGTCGGTCTGTTCATAGCTCGCGTCGCTCAAAACTGGCCACGGCCGCGATGAGGACGATCAGGAACCAGCAGGCTACCCACAGTAGGTATGCCCAGGACGGTGCTCCTTCGGCTTCGAACGGATTTGCGTTTCCGCCTTGGGCCAGGCGTTGGCTGATGAGCGAGGCTGGCTGGAGGTAGTAGATGGCGGCGTGCCACACCCCGTCGGTGGGCAGCAGGAATCGTCCTACCTGCCCCACCGTGCGCAGCGCACTTACATTGAGCGCGTTGCCCAGCGTCCCCACGACTCCGGCGAGCCATCCCGCACCGAAGACGGCGATGCCGATGACACCCGCGGCGATGGTCGGCATTCGCGTGCTCAGGAACAGGGACAGAGTCAGGAGCAGTGCTCCCTCGATGAACAGGTACACCCCGGCTAGGAGGGGGTCCGGCGGAAGGAAGTCGCTCACCGAATTGACGACCCCAAACTCAAGGGCGCAGACGACCCCGGCGTATCCGGCGAGCAATGCTGCGAGTCCGAGCCACTTGCCGAGTAGTACCTCCGTCCGTCGGACGGGACGGGTGACCACCGTCGTGAGTACGCCTGACTCGATCTCTGCAGAGATCGCCGGCGAGGCGATGGCCGAGGCGCTCAGGGCCACCACGAAGCTGAACATGAACATGAACAGGATGAGCGCCTCCGGAACCGCGAGGTGATTCTCGCCGGAAGTGATGCTGTGGGTGTGGCTCAGGCGGTCAAATCCCCACGCACTCAGTCCGACGACGACCACGGTGATCGCGACGAAGGCGAGGAGGAGACGTCGCCGCACCGCCTCCGTGATCGTCAGCATCGCGATGGTCAAGGTCGCGTTCATTGCTCGCCCAGCAGCTCGAGGAAGCGGGCCTCCAAGGTCTGGTGCTCGGGGATCACGGCCTCGACCCGTCCCCCCAGGCCGACTACCTGGTCGACCAGGTCGGCGATCTGAGACGGGTCGATGCCCTCCACCGAGACCCACTCCTCATCCTGCTGGCATCGGCCGAACCGACCGAGGCCGCTCCACCAGCGCTCGCCGAGTCCTCCCACCTTGAGCCGCACCCGGCTGTGGTGACCGAGGAGCTGGTCGAGGGTGCCGGTCGCGACGGTGGTCCCCTTATCGATGACCGCTACGCGATCGCACGTGTGCTCGGCCTCTCCGAGCAGGTGCGTGTTCAGGAACACGGTGGCCCCCTTGGCGCGCAATCCGCGAATGATCTCGCGTACGTCGTGGCGCCCGACGGGGTCCAGCGCGCTGGTGGGCTCGTCGAGCACGACGAGCGCCGGGTCGCCGAGGAGCGCCACGCCGAGCCCGAGCCGCTGCTGCATTCCCTTGGAAAAGGTGCCGACGCGGTCATGGCTGCGATCGAGCAGACCGACCGTCTTCAGGGCCTGGCGCCCCTCCTCCACCCATGTCCGCTTGGGCAGCGCGAGCAGTCGGCAATGGAGGCGAAGCACCTCGGTGGCGGTGAGCAGGGCTTGGAAGCGAAACAGCTCGGGGAGATATCCGATCTGCCGCCTTGTCTCACGATCCCCCAACGGCGCGCCGAGCACCAACGCCTCGCCTCCACTCGGGCGTGCCAGCCCGAGTAGGAGCTTGACGACGGTGGTCTTGCCCGCCCCGTTGGGGCCGAGGAAGCCGAAGACCTCTCCTCGCTGCACCGTCATGGACAGCGACTTCACGGCGACCGTCTCCCCGAAGCGCTTGCTCAGAGCCACCGTGTGGATCGCCGGGGACGCCGTCGCGCCGGCCGCGGAGACACCGAGGGAGGACCCAGGAGTCTCAGGCATCCCAGAGAAGGCCTGGGCCGCAGGCCCGGCCCCTCCATCGACGGCGGTACGCCTAGCTGAGTTGGTTGGCGACATCGAGCACATCGTGCGAATCGAGGATCCCTCCGACGAGGTGGAGTGTGCCTCTGCCGTCCTCCCAGACCACGCCGGCGGCTGCGTTCGCGCCGTCAGCGACGAGCACGCCCGGCCAACCGCCGACCCGCACCGAGCGAACCGAAGCGCCCGCCGGGACCGGCACCGGAAGCGTCGTTCTCAGGTCACCGAGTAGGCGGACCTCCTCCGCCAGCTGCGGGGGGACACCCGGCTGGGTAAGCAAGAAGGCCTCGATCTGGCTCAGGGTCGCGCCCGCGGACACCGCCGTCGGACGACGCATCGTCACCACCTCGAGCGTCGGCACGTCGGTCCCGCTTGCCCCGGCGTACCGGGTAAGGACCGCAGGGCCGGCGACGAGGGTCACCGAACTGCCGCCGACGCCACGGGCAGTGGAGTCGAAGGTCACCGTCGCGGTCACCCGTGGCTGAACCATGAACCGCTGGACAGCGCCCACCCCGGCAGGAAGGTGGGCGGGCAGCGACACCGGGAAGCCAGCTTCCGCGGTGGCCTCAGCGAGCGAGGATGCTGGCGTGGGGACGCCCGAAGACCACTTGATCGTTCCGAAGCGAAACGTGCTTGATCCGCTCGGCGTGGCGAAGCCCCCCAGCACCGGGCTGTCACCCAAACCCGCGAACGCCGTGATCGCTCGCAGATCGCTCTGGCTCAGGGACACCGGCACGACGTGGGTCGGCGCGAAGATGGTGGTGAGCGTGGCCGCTACCGCCGTGCCCGCGACCACAATCCCGACCGCGCCCATGATAAGCCCGGCGCGCAGCGACACGCTCGGGAACCGGTGAGCCCGGCGGGCAGCGCGAGCTGTGCCCCGCCGCCGCTCCGCTCGCTCCTCCGAGCTTCGGTGCAGCTCGCGCCGGAGCCGAGCCCATGCCACGTCGGTGTCGGGTACCAGCTGCGGGGCGGACAACAGCCGCGCCGCGTGTTCGCTGTCATGGGCGATCCGCGCCCGCCGAGCGCTGCAGCGCCCGCAGCCGGCCAGGTGGTCGGCGACCCTGTCCGGGATCGCCAACGGCTCGTCGTCGAGCCGTCGAAGTATCCCGTCAGCTACGTGTCTCACGATCGATCTCCTTTCGCAGCTCGGACTCTGACCTTCGAAGCAGGGTCCCGACGTTTCCAACCTTGACCCCGAGCGCCTGTGCGATCTCCGCGTAGCTCATGCCACCGTGGCGCATCACCAGCACCGCTGCCGACCGGCGTGGTAAACGGGCCAAGACGCGCCGGACCTCGGCCCGTGCCTCCCGGTCGATCACCGTGTCTTCGATACTGGGCAGGGAGCCGGCATCCGGCACCAGACGCTGACGCTTGTCCCGACGTCGCTCCCCACGGAGCACGTTGAGCGCCGTGTGCACCGCCGCGACCCTGACCCATCCCGCGGCCTGCTCGTAGGCGCCGGGGAAGCGGTGGTAGGCAGCGAGGAAGACCTCCTGCGCCACGTCCTGCGCCCCTTGCACATCGCCGACCACGCTCTGCGCGAGGCGAACGACAACCCGATGATTGTCTCGGAAAAACGTCTCGAAGTCAGCCAAGTCGGACGTGCCGTCAAGGCACTCCGAGAGTTCTTGGTGTCGCGCGCGCAATCCCATCACACCCACTCAGCACCGCCGCCGCTCCAAATGTGACACGTTCGCGAATGCCGCGCGGTCCTCCGGACAAACCAACCATGGCTCAGCGAGGCGTCCGGTCCTCGTGCCGGTCCCGATTTTTTGGTGTGCCGGCTGTGCGGCTTGTGCTCGATGGGGCGCTCGACGGCGGGCGGGAGAGCGATCTCGGCGCCTCCGGCAGGACGACCCGTACGCATCCTGGCCTCCTGTCGCGACACCGTCGGCTTCGAGGTCCGCAGCCCGGTCGGATACCGCGGGACGCGGGGGATCACGTTCCGCCCCGCCGGCCTGCCCGGGGCGCCGTACGCCCTACACCCGCCGGCCCGGTGTCATGACCGTTTCAGTCAGCACAAAGGAGAGACGATGATGAAGTACGCAGGGCTGGTCGAGTTCCCGGCATCAGATCTGGCGACGGAGAAGGCAATCTTCACTGCCCTCGTAGGGACCGACCCGTACGCGGACGGGGACTTCTACGTGGGGTACCGCGTGGACGACGTGGAGATCGGCCTTGACCCCAATGCGCACCACAAGGGGCCAATCGTCTACTGGGAGACGGATGACATCGCCGCCAGCGTCGAGCAGCTGAAGAGCGCGGGAGCGAGCGAGGGCGACGCCACCAAGGATGTTGGCGGTGGCATGCTGGTCGCGACTGTCACCGATGCCTCAGGCAACGTGATCGGGCTGAGGCAAAAGCCGTAGTCATCGTCCTCGTGGCCGTCGATGGCGCGCCGGATGTTGCCTTCGAGGAATGAGCAGACTGCCCGCTTCCACGAATGAGCAGATTGCCCGCTCCCACGATTCAGGTGAGGTGGGACGAGGTTGCCGCCATCTGGCGCCGGATCGCGGCGGCTTGCCCTTCGCTCAGCAGGACGGTGATGAACGCGCCGCAGCCCACGCAGAAGATGCGGAGGGTGTTGCCGTCCATCCGGCGCGGCGCGTCGCCCGGGTCTTGGCATCCGCACTGCGGGCAGGCGAGGTCGGCAAGGATCGCGGTGAGTGAATCTGATTCTGAGAACGCTGCGGTACGGGTGACGTCAGTCATGGCCTGCTCCTCTCGACGACCTCGACTCACTGGACGGAGGACGGTCTCATGGCTCACCGGTGCCCGGCCCTCGGTCTCAGTGCGGCGGTCGTGCCGGTTCGGCGGGCGACGGCGGCGAGGTCGAGGGTTGTCCGCTCAACTCGGCATGACGTCAACTCGGTCCCCGTCCGTCGTAATTGGGGTCCGCGGGGTCAAACATGCTGCCCGAAGGGGGGAGCGGACTCCGCAGTGCTTCCAGCCGAGCGAGTACCGCGGGATCGTCTGCTCGGCGGCACTCCACCAGCTCTCCTGTACACATGCGCAGCTCCACGACCGCCTGGCCGTCAGTCACTGCGCCGGCGGCAAACGTGCCGCCGAACAGTTCCCAGCGCTCGAGTTGAGCAAGTGTCAGCGGCGCAGGTTCTTGACGCATGTTGGCCATAGGAGACCTCCCGAAGTCGTGCGAACATATCGTAGCACGATACGAGTGGCGGCGCACGACATGGTTCAGCCCGGCCAGCGACTTGTGGGCATCGGCGGTGATCGGCCCGGTGTGCATGACCTCCTCCACGAGCAGGACTTCGAGCGGGTCGACGGCGTACTCGCGGGACAGGTGCAGCCCGCGGCGAGCCGCCCTTCTCGGTCAGGACCGACCGCTTGAGCAGCAGCGCGGACAGCGTGTACGCCGCGGTCGCGGCAATCAGCAAAGCCGGTAGCAGTGGCCAGGCGTGGG
Organism: Solirubrobacteraceae bacterium; assembly: GCA_035551855.1. Classification (GTDB taxonomy): domain Bacteria; phylum Actinomycetota; class Thermoleophilia; order Solirubrobacterales; family Solirubrobacteraceae; genus Palsa-465. Next base: position 10,122 of record DASZMK010000076.1, on the reverse strand, counting down.
TTCGCCCAGATGACCAACTCGCTCACGCACGCCGTCGATCAGCGGTCTCGGAGGAACACCAGGTCTTCGGTCTCGCCCACGGCAGCCCAGAACGCCCGCATCGTGGGCGCCAGCTGCGCCAGCTCACGGAGATGCAGCTCCGACAGCGACGCCAGCTTGGCGGCTCCATGCTCGGTGAGCCGCAGGCGTACCACCGACTGTTGGTCGGGATCGCGCTCGCGGACGACCAGCCCAGATTCCTGAGCGCGGTCCACCAGGCCGACCGCGCTGTGGTGGCGGATCAGCAGGATCTCAGCCACATCGCCGACGGTCGGCCCCCGCTCATCTCGCCACGCCCGCACCGCCAGCAATAGCTGGTGCTGAGTCGGCGTCAGTCCAGTGTGCTTGGCCTGCTCCGCGCTCCAGCTCAAGAATCGGCGCAACCCATACCGCAGCTCCGCCAGCCGCTCGTAATCTTCGTCTGACAGGGATCGCCCGCGGCCGCTCATGGTCGCGTCACGATATCGTGCCACGACAAATGATGAGGCCCGGGTCAGTCCGCCCGGCCGGCTCGATCGCAGCCGGTGCGGTCCCGTACCGTTGCCACCGGGGCCAGGGAGATCTACGGGGTCCGGGTCGGCCGAGAGCGCTCGGTCGGCTGGATCACACGGGACCTGGCATGGAGCGCCTCGCGGGGGCCGGCGCACCGCCTCAGGGGGAGTGCCTCGCGGGACCGCGAACCGCCACCGCCTCAGGGGGAGCAATGGCTCACCACCGCGGACACGCAGACCGTCGTGTCGCCGGTGAAGGTTTGTCCGATCACGGTCGCGCCTTGCGCGAACGCGACTCCTGGGACGTTGAATGGCGGGGAAGGGAACGTGAACGCGGGAAGATTCCCCAGACCCGGGATGGCGGAGAGGGGGAGAGGGTTGGTGGCCGCGCTCGCCTCGGCCACCGGCGCGGCGCTCGCCAGTGCAGCAACGAGAGCGACCGCCGACACAGCGCGCCTCGCGATCCGACTTGTCTGCCTCCTGCTCGTCATCAGGGCGACTCCTCAGAGGCCTGGCGTCGGTCGCGCCGGTGCGGCAGTTGGCGGTTGCGATACACGCCCTGGGCACCGGCGTCCTGTCGCCATGCCGGTTGGGATTCTGGACAACGAGGATGCCGGTGGGTTGGTGGAGTCGTGAGTGGTCGTTCGGCCAGTCTGGGGTCGCCTGATTGCCAGACCGCGAGGCGTCCGGCGGATCGCCACCGCCCCCCGGGGGTTCACTGCGCCCGCGCCGGGACCTGACGATCCGCCGGGAGGTGACGATCCGTCGCCCCCGGCTCGTCGCTCGGCCGGCCACCGCTGTCGTCCAGCCGCTTGACCCACAGCTCGTCGATGAGGATCCGGATGGTTGCCAGGATCGGCACGGCGACGAACAGCCCGACGAAGCCGAGCAGCTGGTCCACGGCGACGACTCCGATCGCCACTACCGCGGGATGCAGCTCGACCGTCCGCGCGACGACCAGGGGCTGGATGACGTTGCTCTCCAGCTGGTGGGCGCCGACGTAGATGGCCGCGACGACGAGCGCCTTCCCCGGTGAGAGCGTCAGGGCGTAGATGACCGGCGGGATGGAGCTGAGCAGCGCCCCGAAGTAGGGGACGATCATCGCGACGGCGGTGAAGACGGCGAAGAACGCGGCGAAGCCGAGCCCCACGAGCTCCAGGCCGAGATACGTGATGCCGCCGAGCACGACCATCCCCACCGCGAGGCCACGAAGCCAGCCGAGATACGCAGCCCGGAGCCGAGCGAGGATCTGCGTCGCCTGCTCCCGCCGCGACGGGGCCACCATCCTCACCAGGCCGTCGGCGAGCGGCTGCGGACTGACCGCCGTGTACAGCACGGTCAGCATGACGACGAGGATTGCGGTGATCGCGGCCACGACGCTCGTGCCCACGGACGTCAGGGGCCCGAGGAGCTGCGACGGATGTTGCGTGTAGGTGTTGACGAAATGCTGGACCTGCTTGCCGACGTGACTGGGCGACGTCCCGGTGAGGCGACCGACACGGCGCCGCAGGGCGTCGACGATGCTGGGCAGGTCCCTCGAGAACTGGTGGATCTCCTGGCTGAAGACCGGGACGATCAGGGCGATCAGTCCGCCCAGCATCCCCAGGCCCAGCAGCAGGCCGAGCAGCGCGCCGATCGCCCTCGGAATGCCGATCCGCGCAAGGAGGCTCGTGAATGCGGACAGGGGGATCGCCAGGATCACCACGATCAGCACCCCCAGCACCAGCGTGATGATCTGCTTGAAGATCAACCCGACGGCCGCGAGCCCGAACGCCAGCAGCACCGTGCGGTACAGGGCCGCGGGAGTGATTCGCGCGTTCGGCACGGGTGCCTACATCCGCGGCGCGGCGTCGGCCGGCCGGTCAGGGGCACCCGTCTGCCAGTGGTGGACCGTCGAGCGCAGCGCGAGGTATCCGGCGATGCCCGGCAGGGTGGGGAGCCAGAACGAGATGGCCCGGTACGCGAGCACGGCGACAACCGCGCTCTGCGCGGGTACGCCGAAGGCGACGAAGGCGCCGATCATTCCGCCCTCGACGCCCCCAATGCCTCCCGGGAGCGGCAGGAGGTTTCCCAAGGTGCCCAGGAAGTACCCCTCGACCAGGACAGCGACGGGGACGACGGTGCCAAACGCGTGGAAGCAGACTCCGAGCACGGCGATGTCGAATCCCCAGTAGGCCACCGCCCCCAGGAGGCCACGGCGCCGCTGCCGGATGAGATCGATCGCCGTCCGCACTCCACTGCCGAGGGCAGCCGGCGCCTTGGTGAGCCGCGTGGCGATCCATCCCCGGACACCGGGGCGATCAGCGAGACCTCCGAGCCGTTGCTCGATGTCCCGCGGCATGAGCGCCAGGCCGATGATCGTCACCGCCATGACGGCCGCGATCGCGGCCGGAAGGAGCGTGATCGCCACCGAGCCGCCGCCCGCGAACACGCCCGCCCACAGGCCCAGGCCGCAGACGATGAGAGCGCCGAGGTAGACCGAGTACTGCACGACGAGGCTGGCCACCATCCGGCAGGCGATCACCTCGGCCGACATGCCGGCGCGGCGCAGGGCCCACACGGTGACGGCGACGCCGCCCGCGCCGGCCGCGGCGACGAGACGGATCGCCGCGATTCCCGCAAGGGGGATCTCCAGGCTCACCCGCCAGTCGATCCGGGATACGCCCCGGCCGAAGACGGTCCGAAACAGGGCCGCATATCCGGCAATCGAGAGGAGCTCGAGCGCCCCGCCGGCGGCAAACCACAGCGGATCACCGTGGCGGAGCTGACCCCACGTCTGTCTGAGCCCGGCCAGCTTGGGAATGAAGAAGTACAGGCCGACGAGCACCACCACGATGGTCGCCGCGGCGATCAGCAGGCGGGTTCGCGTGATCGACGAGGTCAGCGGCTCGTCCGGCGCGCCGGACGGCGACGTCGGCGAATCCCTTCTCACCGCGGGACTGGGATCGGATGAGGACGCCGACATTGCACCTCCCGCCCGTTACATACCCCGGGGTGAGCAGCGACAAAAACGAGCCGGGTGCCGTTTGCCCAGCGCCGGTCTCGTCCTTACCTCTAATCGGGGTTCCGCTTTCCGGTGGGCTGCGGGAGGCGGGCGGCGGCCGGACGGGGGCTCCCGGGGCGGCGGGCGCCGACCGGACGGCGCTGGTGGGGGCCGCGCTCGGCGTAGGACTAACGTTGAATCATGCGTTGCTCGTCCTGCGCGCATGACTGCCGCTCCGGCGCCAAGTTCTGTGACGCGTGTGGCGCCGTGCTGTCTCACGAATACCACCTGCCGCTGCGCGCGGAGGAGCCGTCCTCGGTCGGCCTTGGGCGCTACTGCGTGGAGCGGCTCCTGGGCGAGGGCGCGCACAAGCAGGTCTATCTGGCCCGCGATACCACCCTGGATCGCGAGGTGGCTCTGGCGCTGATCCGAGCTGCCGGGCTCACCCCGGAACGCGCTGAGCGCGTCCGGCGGGAAGCACAGGCGATGGGCCGACTCGCCTCGCACCCCAACATCGTCACCGTCTTCGACGCCGGCGAGGAGGGGGGTCGCCCGTACATCGTCGAGGAGTACGTCTCAGGCGGGACGGTCGCAGACCTGCTCGCGGAGACCCCAGGACCGCTGCCGATCGACCGGGCGGTGGGCATTGCGGCGGATCTGTGTGCGGCGCTGGCATATGCGCACGGCCACGGCATGGTCCACCGGGACCTCAAGCCGGCGAACGTCTGGCTGGATCCGAGCGGGACAGCCAAGCTCGGCGACTTCGGCCTCGTCGCCGCGATGAGGCACAGCGGGACGACGCTCGCGCGTCTCACCGAGGAGGGTGGGCTCCTGGGGACGCTGGCCTACATCGCGCCGGAGCAGGCGCTCGGCCGAGCCGCCGAGCCGCGAGCCGATCTGTATTCGCTGGGGGTGGTGCTCTACGAGCTCGTGACGGGTCGCATCCCATTTGCCTCCGACGACGCGCTGGGGATCATCACGCAACACCTCCGCACGCCGCCGGTCGCGCCCGTCTGGCAAAACCCGGACGTCCCGAAGGCGCTTGACGCGCTGATCGTCCGGCTGCTCGCCAAGGACCCGCGGGACCGCCCCCAGGACGCCGCGGAGGTCGGTGCCGCGCTCGAGTCGCTGAAGGCCGCGCCGATCCCCGGGCCGGCGGGAGCGCCTCAGCGCGCCGTCAACCCGCTGGACCGTCTGGCCGGCGGAGTGCACGTCGGCCGCGAGCACGAGGTCGAGGAGCTGTGTGCGGCCGCTGACCTCGCCTTCGCCGGTCGCGGACAACTGGTGCTGATCTCCGGCGAGGCGGGCATCGGCAAGACGCGCCTGACGGAGGAGCTCACGACGTACGCGCATCTCCGCAACGCGCTCGTCCTCTGGGGCCGGTGCTACGAGGGCGAGGGCGCCCCGCCATACTGGCCGTGGGTGCAGATCGTGCGTGCGTACGCCGTCGACCACGACCCCCAGGTGCTCGCGGACGCGATGGGCCCCGGCGCGGCAGACATCGCGCAGATCGTGTCGGAGGTGGGGCGCCGGCTGCCTGACCTCGTGCCCGCGCCGGCGCTCACGCCGGAGCAGGCGCGATTCCGGCTGTTCGACAGCATCACGACGTTCCTGGTCGACGCCTCGCGGCGGGAGCCGCTCGTCCTCGTGCTCGACGACCTGCATTGCGCCGACCGTCCCTCGCTGCTGCTGCTCGAGTTCCTCGCACGAGCAGTCGTGGACTCCCGGCTGCTGGTGGTCGGTACCTACCGCGATACCGAGCTCGGCCAGCAGCACCCGCTGGCGCACTGCCTGGGCGAGCTGTCACGCGCGCACGCGCCGCGGCGGATCGTCCTGGGGGGCCTGACCCGCTCAGAGGTCGGACGCTACATCGTGATGACCGCCGGGGTCGAGCCGGACGGAACGCTGCTCGAGGCGGTCCACGACAAGACGGAGGGCAACCCGTTGTTCGTCGGCGAGGTCGTCAGGCTGCTCAGCGCAGAGGGGCGCCTGGAGCGATTCGCGGACGAGCCCGCGGGGGACGTGACGATCCCGCGCGAGGTGCGCGAGGTGCTCGCGCGTCGCCTGGAGCGGCTGTCTGACCCATGCCGCGCGACCCTGTCGGTCGCCGCCATCCTCGGGGGAGAGTTTCACCTCCGGGTGCTGCAGGCGGTCGTCGACCTGTCTCCGGAGCGAGTGCTCGACACCCTGGACGAGGCCGTGGCAGCGCGGGTGCTCGCCGCCACAGGCCCGGGTCGCTATCGGTTTGCCCACGGCGTCGTGGCCGATGCGCTTGCCGAGAGCATCCCGGCGGGGCGGCGAGCGGAGCTTCACCGGCAGGTGGGGCTGGCGCTCGAGAAGCTGTTCGCCGATCGTCTGGAGCCGCATCTCGCCGAGCTCGCCCATCACTTCCTCGAAGCCGCGCCCGCCGGCGAGCTGGACAAGGGCCTGCGCTACGCGTCCGTTGCCGCCGAGCGTGCGGCCGGCGGACTGGCGTACGAGGATGCGGCGCAGCTCTACGAGCGGGCCCTGCGGGCGCTCGAGCTGACCGGCACCGACGGCGCTCTCCGCTTCGATCTGCTCCTGGCGCTGGCGGAGGCGTATGCCCACGCCGGTTCGGTTCAGCCCGCCCGCGGCGCGTTCCGGCGTGCCGCCGACCACGCACGGCGGCTGCGCTCGCCGGAGCGCCTCGCCCGGGCGGCGCTGGGCTTCGGCGGCCCGCGGGCGACGTATGCCATCGTCGACCCGGAGGTCGTCAGCCTGCTGGATGAGGCGGTGACGGCCCTTGGATCTGAGCACGAGGGGCTGCGGGCTCGCCTGTTGGCGCGCCTGGCAATGGAGCTGTACTTCGCCGACGCGCCCAGACGCCGCACCGCGCTCGCCGAGGAGGCGGTGACGGTCGCCCGCAGCGTCGGCGACCCGGCGACGCTCGCCTACGCCCTCGGCGCCCGTGACGCCGCCCTGTGGGGGCCCGCCCGGCTTGAGGAACGCCTCGGCATCGCGGGCGAGGTCGTGGCGCTGTCCACGGTCGCCGGAGACCGCGAACAGGCGATGGACGGTCACGCCCGGCGCGCGGTCGCGCTCATCCGCCGCGGGGAGCTTCCGGCCGCGCGCACCGACATGGGGGAGCACACGCGGCTGGCCGAGCAGTTGCGCCACCCGTTCGGTCTGTGGCGCGCGCAGGTGTGGCAGGCGATGCAGGCGCTCCTGGCCGGGCGGTTCGAGGAGGGACTGGCGAGGGCCGCCGACGCCCTCGAGCGCGGACGGCGCATCCAGGCGCCGGACGCGGAGAACTGCTACGTCGGCCAGGCGCTCCTGGCGACGGTCTCGCTGGGCCGGGCCGCCGAGCTGCAGAACACGCTCGAGGACATGGTCGAGCGCTATCCGGCGGTCGAGTGGACTCTCGGCCGCGGTCGCCTGCACGCCGAGCTCGGCCATCCAGAGGCGACGGCGCTGGCGTTCGAGCAGGCAGCGGCCGCCGGCTTCGACAAGCTCGAGCGCAACATGATGTGGCTGGTCGCCCTGACCGTGCTCGCCGACGTGTGCGCGTTCCTCGGCGACGCGCGGCGGGCAGCGGAGCTGGAGCAGCTCATGCGGCCGTATGCAGGACAGATCGTCGTGAGCGGCGAGGCCTGGACCTGTTATGGAGCGGCCGATCGCTCGCTGGGGCGGCTCGCGGCCACGCGCGGACATTGGGACGACGCCGAGGCCTACTTCCGCCGCGCCCTCGACTGCAACACCCGCCTCGGGTCTCCGCCGTGGGTCGCGCACACCCGGTTCGCGTACGCGCACATGCTCCTCGGGCGCGGCCGGTCCGGGGATGCCGAGCTGGCACACGACCTGCTCGCCGGGGCCCTCTCGACGGCCGAGCGACTCGGCATGGCCAGCCTGGCGGCGCGCGCACAGGCGCAGCTGATCCCGAACCGGTCCTGACCGGGGCCGTCCCCGGCGAGGGCCAGCTCACCGGTCGTAGTCGCGGACCTCCGGCCGCCGTTGGCGAAACCGTCAGGTCAACTGGCCCTTCGATCGGAAGTCATACGGACTTTCGATTCGGGCCTTGACGCTGGTACCTGAATCAGGTTTCATATTGCCCGGATCGAGACGGGAATTCTGAGGGAGGGAAGCTGTGAGTGCGATATCCGCAGAGGCGGATGTGATGCGTGGCGCCGGGCTGCTGGAGGTCGAGAACCTGCGCGTCGCCTACGGGGGCACGGTGCTGGCGCTCGACGACATCAGCTTCTCGGTGCCCGAGGGTGGTGCCGTAGCGCTGCTCGGCGCCAACGGAGCCGGCAAGACCACCGCGCTGCGAGCCGTGACCGGTCTTCTCCGCTTTCATGGAGGACAGGTCACCGGCGGCTCGATCCGGTTTGCCGGAGAGTCGATCCTGCGGGCCGGGACCGCGTCGCTGGTTGCCGCCGGGATCGCGCAGGTGCTCGAGGGGCGACGGGTGTTCGCCGACCTGACGGTCGCCGAGAACCTGCGGGTGGGCGCCTTCAGCGCCCGTGGCGCCCGCGGCGGCCGTGCGGACCGCGAGGTACGTGAGAAGGTGGCCGAGCTGTTTCCGGTCCTCACCAAGCGCGCCGACCAGCCGGCTGGTCTGCTCAGCGGCGGCGAACAGCAGATGCTGGCGATTGCCCGGGCCCTGATGGCCCAGCCCCGTCTGCTGCTGCTCGACGAACCGTCGCTCGGCCTCGCCCCTCGCGTGGTGGCGCAGATTGGGGAGGCGCTGCGCGAGATCAACCAGCGTGGGTGCGCTCTCCTCCTGGTCGAGCAGAGCACGGCGCTCGTCCTGCGGGTCACCGAGCACGCGTATCTGCTCGAGACCGGGCGCCTCCGGGCGCATGCCAGTGCCGAGGAGTTGCTGTCCGATGGACGGGTCCGCGAGTCGTATCTGGGAACCGACATGCTGACCGGCACGGGAGCTGCGACGGGATGAGCACGAGCGCCGCATCGCTGCTCGACGTCCGCGACCTGACGTTGCGCTTCGGCAACGTGACGGCGTTTGAGAACGTCAGCTTCAACGTCCGGCGCGGCGAGTTGTTTGCCGTGATCGGTCCCAACGGGGCGGGCAAGACCTCACTGTTCAACGCGCTCTCTCGCGTGTACCAGCCGAGCGCCGGGTCCGTCCGGTTCGACGGACGGGATCTCCTGGCATTGCCGGTCTCGCGGCTGGCTGCGGCGGGCATTGCCCGGACGTTTCAGAACCTCGCGCTGTTTGACCAGTTGACCGCGCTCGAGAACGTGCTGATCGGCCGCCACCACCTGATGCACGCGGGCGCGTTGCGCGGAGGCGTCTGGTTTGGATACGCCCGGCGCGAAGAGCGCCGGCACCGCGCGGCAGCGATCGAGGCGCTGGAGTTTGCCGGCGTGGCCGAACATGCGTACACCCCGGTCGGCATGCTTCCGTTCGGCGTCCGGAAGCAGCTGGAGGTGGCGCGCGCCTTGGCGATGGAGCCGAAGCTGATGTTGCTCGATGAGCCCGTCGCCGGCATGAGCACCACCGAACGCGAGGAGATCACCTCGCTCGTGTGCCGCGTGCACTCGGAGCTGGGGCTGACGGTCCTGCTCGTGGAGCACGACATGGGCATGGTGATGGGGATCGCCCAGCGGGTCCTGGTACTGGACTTCGGCGAGATGATCGCGCTGGGGACGCCGGCCGAAGTCCAGCGCAACGAGCGCGTCATCCGGGCCTACCTCGGCCAAGAGCTGGAGGTCGCAGCCGGAGGACTCACGCGGCCTCCGGTCTTGGCGAGCCCGGACGGCGAGCGGAGGTCAGCGTGAGTCAGTTCCTTCAGCTGCTGTTCCAGGGCTTTTCGCTCGGATGCATCTACGCCCTCGTGGCGCTCGGCTTCACCGTGATCTACCGGGCGAGCAAGGTCATCAACTTCGCCCAGGGCAGCCTGCTGCTCGTCGGCGCGTACCTCGTGTCCGTGTTCGCCACCGGTCTCAACCTGCCCTTCGCGGTCGCGGTACTCCTCGCGATCGCCCTTCTGGCGGCGGGCGGGGTCCTCTTCCAGACGGTGGTGCTGCGGCGGGTGCTCGGCCAGCCGGTGTTCACCCTGGTGATGATCACGATCGGCCTGAGCATCGTGATCGACGCGGCGGTGCCGGCGATCTTCGGTCCCAACACGCGCATCCTGGGAGATCCATGGGGTGCGTCGGCGGTGCATCTCGGCGGGGTCACGCTCAACTGGGTCCGCATTTGGGCGATCATCAGCACCGTCGTCATCCTCGTGCTGTTCTTCGTGTTCGATCGCTTCTCGCGGTACGGGCTGGCGATGCGAGCGACCGCGGTCGACGAGGAGGCGGCGATGGCGGTCGGCGTACCGGTGGGGCGCGTCTACGCCTTCGCCTGGGCGATCGCCGGCGGGGTGGCCGCGGTCGGCGGTCTGTTCCTCGCGGGCTTTCCGAGCGCTCCGAATCCGTCGCTGGGCGACGTGGCGTTGCGGGCGTTCCCGGCGATCATCCTCGGGGGGCTCGACTCGCCCCTGGGCGCAGTGGTGGGCGGCGTCGTGATCGGCATCGTCGAGGTCCTGACCTCTGGGTACGCACCGAACTGGCTGGGCAACAACTTCTCGGACGTCGCTCCGTACATCGTGATGATCCTCGTGCTGCTGATCAGGCCGTACG
>DASZMK010000075.1:0-85469 GCA_035551855.1 Solirubrobacteraceae bacterium | reverse complement strand
CGTCGCCGGTGTGCTCTCCTCGTCGCACCGGATTGTGGCGTGCACCAGGCGCCAGATCAGGATCGTCTCGGCTGATCTGGCGCACACTGGGGGCTGAGCCGGCAGCTGGCGACACATCATCTGACCGCACCCGGATGTGGCGCATCATGCACGGTTCAGGGACCACCCGCACCGCCCCGGCGACCGCTGACGCCCCCGTCGTTGCCCGTCGTTGGCGCCCCATCACACAGACCGGATGCCTGTATCCACTGCCCCGGCCTCCCCCCGCACCACCCACATGACCCACCCGCCGACAACGTCACCGGACCCCCATGCGGTGTCGTATACGCCGCGTACGACCTCGGCGAACAGAAACCCGACTACCTGACCGCTGGTGGCGGGCACTGCGGACCTCTCAAGGATTTTGCGACAGCCTGCCGGGTGGGTGATTTGTCGCACTCCGCACGCTGAAATCCGGAGCAACGGGCTTGAGGGAGCCAAGTGGCCGGTGACGGCCGGGCCGAGTGGCCGGGGACCGCCGGGCCGGGGGGCCGGTTCACCGCCGGGCCCGGGGGGCGGGGGACCGCCGGGCCGGGGGGCCGGGGATCGCCGGGCCCGCCGATCGCCCTCCCCTCGTTGCGCCGGTTTTTCGCTAATGGCCGCCCCTCGGGGTCTCGCGGCAGGCATTGGGGCCCGCAACCCACCCCCGCGGCGGTTGGCAAACGGCGCTAAAGAATCCCGGGGGTGCGGTCGATACTGCCCCGGGGCGTCAGCGACCGACTTCCCCGCTCAGAGCCACAGGCCGAGGATCGGCCGGCGCTCTGGGGCCTTGCAGAACATCAAAAGTGGGTGAGATGGCTACTACGGAACGTGCCGATCGGCTCTCTGCCGATGAGGCGCTCGAGCTTTGGCGTGCCTATAGGCGGACCGGTGATCCGGGTCTGCGCGACCGGCTGGTGCTGACCTTCGCGCCGATGGTCAAGTACATCGTCTACCGCAAGGTCCGGGAGATCCCGGCGCGGTGCGAGGTCGACGACTTCATCTCATGCGGGCTGGAGGCGTTGATCCGATCCATCGACCGCTATGACCCGGACAAGGGCGCCACGCTGGAGCAGTTTGCGTGGACGCGCATCCACGGGGCGGTGCTCGACGAGCTGCGGCGCAACGACTGGGCGCCCCGCTCGCTGCGCCGCTGGGACCGGGAGATCGGCAAGGCGCGCGAGAACTTCTTCCGCCTGTACGGGCGCCGGCCCACGCGGGAGGAGCTGGCCGACTCGCTGGGGGTCACCCCGGGAGCGCTGCAGACCCGCCAGGACGAGATCTCGCAGGCACAGGTGGGCTCGCTCAACGCCCTGATCAGCGGGGACGACGACACCGCCACCGAGCGCATCGACACGCTGTGCAGCGAGGATGCGGAGACCGATCCGGAGGCATCGGCACTCACCGCCGCGGCCAAGGAGCGATTCCGGGAGGCATTCGAGTGCCTGACCCCCCGCGAACGCAAGATCGCGGTGCTCCTCTACGTCTACAACCTCACGCTGCGCGAGATCGGCGAGATCCTCGGCGTGACCGAGAGCCGCATCTGCCAGCTGCACGCGCAGATCCTCAAGACGCTGCGCGCCCGCCTGGCCTCCGACGAGCAGCTGTTCAGCTTCGTCGGGTAAGACGCCCGGTCACCCGGCGGGCCAGCTCGCCGGCGCAGCAGCCGTCAGCTCGCCGGCTCAGCGGGCGTCAGCTCGCGGGCGGCGGCGTGCGGTTGACGACCGTGCCGGACGTGTTCTGCGGGCCGGAATCCGCCTTCAGCGGCGCCGTGATGTTCGGCAGCGCGGCGCTCGCCGCGTGCGCCGCCGCCTCGTTCTCCCGCTTGACCTCCAGCCAGATCTCCTCGCGGTAGACCCGGACCGAGCGCGGCGCCTCGATGCCGAGGCGCACGGTCTGGCCGCTGACCTCCAGGACGGAGACGAACACGTCGTCCCCCAGGACGATCCGCTCCCCGCGCCGGCGGGTGATGTTGAGCATCAGGCGTCGGCGGGATCCGGCCCGCTGCGCGCGCTCAGGACCTCGGCGAAGAGCGGCGCGCGCAGGTCACAGCCGGGCGCCTGGTTGATGATCTGGTGGCCGCGGCCGTTCCAGATCAGGATCGGCGCCTTCTGGTTGGCGGTGAACGCCGACAGCTCCGAGGCGGCGACGACGGTGACGTACACGTCGACGGACGTCGAGTCGTCGAGACCCAAGCGCTCGCCGTCCTCGTCGGTGAGCTCGACCTGGTAGTCGGAGAAGAACCGGTGGGGGTCGGTCACGGGCAGTGAAAGCGTGGGGTCATCGATGCAATGCAACCACACGATGGAGCTGCCCGGGTCGCCGGTCAGCAGCGCGTAGCGCGACCCGCCGAGACCGATCAGCCCGTCCGGGAACTCGATCACGGTCTCAGGGTCGATCTCCACGTGCCCGAAGCGCGTGCTCTCGATAGCCAATGCCACGGGACTCTCCTAGTTGAGGAAGTTCATCAACGAGGATTGAACGATATTCGCCCCGGCGCGCAATGCGGCCGTGAATGCCGCCTGCTCGTTGGAAAACGTCGTCATCGTCGCCGCCATGTTGGCGTCCTCATCGTTGGAGAGGGCCGCCGTATCGCTGTTCTGAAGGTCGGTGAGCCGCGTGGACGCGAGGGTCAGGCGGTTCTGGGAGGCGCCCACGCTCGACTGCATCTGCTCGAGCGTGTTCAGGCTGCCCTGGAGGTTCGAGATCTGGTTGCCGGTCAGGTCGGCGACGCTCGCCGAGGTTCCGCTGGTCATGTCCGACGCGATCGTCCGCAGCGTGTCCAGCAGCTTGCCGTCGCCGGCGCCCTGGCCGCTGCCGAGCAGCTGAGAGATGTTGGTGTTGACCTGCAGCGAGGAATTGGGGCCGATCTCGCGGGTGACCGCTCCGGTGTTGCCCTGATAGACGTCGCCGGTGGCCGTCGAATACGGCTGTGTGCCGGTCGCGGTCCCCGCGAAGATGTACTGGCCGTTGTACTGGGTGTTGGCTTCCTGCTTGATCGCGTCTGTCAGCTGATTGATCTCCGCGGCGCTCGCCTGGAGATCCGCCGGCGATTGGGTGCCGTTGGCAGCCTCCACAACCAGCTCCTGAGCCCGCTGGAGCATGGTCTGGACGTTCGTCAGCGACGTCGTGGCCGCCGTCGTCCACGCCGTGCCATCCGTGACGTTGTTGGAGTAGTTGCTCAGACCGGACAGGTCCTGATTGAGCTGGATGGCCAGGCTCGCCCCGTACGGGTTGTCCGAGGGCTGATTGATGCTCTTGCCCGTCGAGAGCTGCTGCTGGGTCGTGGCGAGCTGGTCCTGGACGGAGTTGATGTTGGCCAGGACCGACTGCTGGGTCATCAGGGATGTGATGCGGCCGATCATCGGTCTGCCGCCCCCATCACATCCCGGCGCCGCCGACGGCGCTCATCAGCGTGCTGAGCGTGCTGTTGATGGCGTTCATGACGCGCGCCGAGGCCTGGTAGGCCTGCTGGTACTGGATCAGGTTGGTCATCTCCTCGTCGAGCGAGACGCCGGAGACGCTCTGGCGTTGGTTGGACACCGCGGTCAGGACTGCCTGGGCGGTGGTCTGCGTGTTCTGGGCCGCCTGCACACCGTCGCCGACCTGGGCGACGAACGCCGAGTAGGACTGATCGGCGGCGGCGCCGGACAGATTGGCCACCGACTGCGCCAGGTCCGGTCCCGACGTGCTCGAGCTGGAGGCCTGGATCGTGGACGCGGTCGCCGAGACGCCGATCGTCGAGGCCGACGTGCCGCTGAAGAACGGACTCGACGGCTGGAGGGCGTTGACCGAGCTGATCACCTGGCCGGCCACGTTGTCCAGCGAGGACTGAAGCTGGCCGATGGGGCCGGTCGAGGAGGAGAGGTTGAGGAGCGCCCCCAGCTGCCCGCCGGCGGCCGAGGTCAGCGTCTGGGGCCAGGTCACGGTGCTGCCGTTGACCAGGGGCGTGGCGGCATCGCCGAAGTTGACCGTCACCGAGCCGTCGCTCTGGTCGGTGACCGAGATCTGGGCCAGCCCGGAGAGATCGTCGACCAGGTTGTCACGCTGGTCGAGCAACGAGTTGGGCGTCTGGCCGGCCTGGGTGGCCTGGGTGATCTGCGCGTTGAGCGTGGCGATCTGACCGGCGTCCTGCTGCACCTGGCCGTTGGTGCCCGTCAGGGTGGCGTACTGCTGAGCGGCCTGAGACTGGACCGTCGACATCTGCGAGGAGACCGAGTTCAACGTGGAGGACAGCGTCTGGCCGGCGTCGATGACCGCCTGCTGGGCCGCGCCGCTGGTGGGGTTGGTGGCCAGGCTCGACCACGCGCTCCAGAACTTCGACATGACCGACTGCAGCCCGGAGGTGGAGGGCTCGTTGATCGCGGTCTGGACCTGCTGAAGCTCCGAGGAGTTGGTGTTGGCGTTGCTCGTCGCCGTGTTCTGCGCCCGGTACTGGACATCGAGGAACTGGTTGCGGATCCGGCTGATCGACGAGATGCTCACGCCGGTGCCGAGATTGGAGCCCGCTCCCTGCTGGGACAGGGCGGGAATGGTCAGCGAGCCGCTCTCGACGGTCCGGACCACCTGCCGCGTGTAGCCCGGCGTGTTGGCGTTGGCGATGTTCTCGCCGGTCGTGTCGATCGCCGCCTGGCTGGCCTCGAGGCCGCTCAGCGCGGTCTGTAGACCGGTGAAGCTGGGAATCGTCATGAGGGTGGCTAGACCTCCAGGTCGAGCACCCGATGGCGGCTGGCCATCCGCGGGGCACGCATCCGGTTGTGGTCGCCGGCCGCGTCATAGCCGAGATGGCGGTCTGAGTCGGCGAGGCGGAGCAGGTGGTCGAGGAAGGCGAGCTCCTGGGTCATGAGCGCCCGGTTGACGTGATGCTCGCGCTGGATCTCCTCCAGCAGGCCGCGGAGCTCCGCGCTGCGCGCGTGAGCCTCGTCGACGCGTCCGGGAGCCATGACCGCGTCCAGAAGCCCGATGGAGACGGCCGTCGGAGCGACACTGAGCCGGGCTCCCGCCCGCTCGAGCAGTCGCGCGCGATCTCGCTCTATCAGAGCCCGGCGCTGCAGCTCGGCCTGGAGCATGCCGGTCAGGGTGACCACGTTCTGGACGTCACGCCGGCGGATCGCCGCGCCCTGCTCCAGGACGATCGCCAGCAGGCGACGGGCGGACGCCAGCTGGGCGTCCAGGTGGGCGATCACGTCGTTGGTGAAGACGGCGGCCGACTGGTCGGCCGGCGCGAGCACCGTCATTTCTGGGCTCCCTTGGCGGGTGAGTCGAGGGCCGGGTCGATGGACTGCGCGATCTGGAGCGCCAGGCCGGTGCCACCGGCGGACATGACGCTGCTGGTCAGCGTCTGGGGCAGCAGCGACGAGTAGGCCCCGAGTGCCGATCCGGAGCCGCCAACCCCCCCGCCGGAGGAGCCGGAGTCGCCGGTGCTGCCGCCGAGGCCGTCGCTGGAGCCGTCCAGGCCCGCGGTCGACGACATCTCCTGCGCGAGCTCGTTGACAAGCACGTCCTCGAACGCCAGGCCCTCCTGGTAGGCCTTCTTCGCAGTCTGGTCGCCGTTGCGGACGCTGGCGGGCTCCAGGGCCGGATCGATCGCCGGCAGCGACGTGCCGAGGCCGGTGGCGGAGAGCGCGCTCACTTCTTGATCTGGTCGGCGATCTGGAGCATCTGATCCTGATACTGGATCGCCTGGCTCGACATCTGATACGTGCGCTGGGCGTTGATCATGTCGCTCATCGCCTGCGCGACATCGACGTTGGAGCCCTCGAGCGCGCCCTGCTTGATCGAGGCGCCGGTGGCCGGACGCGCCGGGCCGCTTCCGGCGGTCACGCTGAACAGGCTGCCGCCGTCGGACTGAAGCTGGGTGGGGGCGGGAACGTCGACGACGGCGATCCGGCCGAGCGTCTTGCCGCCGGCGGTGACGGTGCCGTTGCCGGCGATCTGCATCTGGCTGGGATCGGTCCCCTTGGGGAGCGTGATCGGCGGAACCAGCGGGTTGCCGGTCTGGTCGGTCAGCTGGTTCTGAGAGTCCATCTGCAGCGACCCGTTGCGGGTCAGGCCGATGCTCCCGTCAGGGCGCCGCACCTGCAGGTATCCCGGACCGCTGATCGCGACGTCGAGTGGGTTGCCGGTCGTGTTCAGCGCGCCCTCGGTCTGGCTGCGGCCGACGATCGAGGACGCCGACCCGGTTCCGGTGGCGACCGTCGAGCCGCTCGCGGACCCGGCGCCGCTGTAGAGCAGGTCCTGGAAGCCGACCTCGGTCGACTGGTAGCCCGGCGTGTTGAGATTCGCCAGGTCGTTGGAGATCGCGTCGAACTGGTTCTGCTGCGCCTCCATGCCGGAGGCGGCGGCATACAGACCCTGCAACATCATCCACCTCCGAGTGACGGGACGCTCGTCGCGTTCTCCTGCATCGTCTGGTCGATCGACTGGATCGCGCTCTGCCCGGCCTGGTAGGCGCGCAGCGAGGCGATCATGTCGGTCATCGTCTGGATGGGATCGACGCCGGACTGGTTGAGCTCGCCCTGCTTGACGACGCCGGTGGCGCGTCCGGCGGCCGCCCCGCTGACGAGGGTGTTCCCCTGCGCCGCCGGGTTGGTGACGTTGTAGACACCGAGCGCCGACGGGTTGACGGTTCCCTGCGCGCTGACCGTGACGGGTTGCCCGTTCTGGCCGAGGACGAGATCGCCGCCTGAGTCCACGAGCTGGTTGCGGTTGTTGGACGCGAACTGGCCGTCGCGCGTGTAGCGGACTCCGCCGGCCGTCTGGACGCCGAAGTAGCCCGTGCCCGCAATCCCGAAGTCGAGCGGCTGTCCCGTCTGGCGAAGGGGAGTTGGGTTCTGCTCGGTGACGACCTTGTCGATCGTGACGCCCGTGTTGAGCGTGCCGATCGGCTGGCCGGTGGACGTGTTGGACAGCAGCAGCGCGCCGAAGCTCTGCTGGTCGGCCGCCTGTGGCTCGTAGCCCGGCGTGGAGGCGTTGGACAGGTTGTTGGAGAGCTGGTTCTGGCGAACCTGCTCGGCCAGCATGCCCGACGCGGCGATGTAGAGACCCGGATCCATCGACCGTGTTGTCGGCCGTCGGTCATGATTACTTGAGCCGATGCAGCCACTCGCCGTCGATCCCAAGGTCCTGCGCGCGGTCCTGGGGACGGAGATCAAGGTCGCGCCGGGACGGGCCCTGATGGCCCGGGTCGTGCTCGCCGACGGAGGCGGACGCGGCTCGCTCAGCATCGCCGGCTTCCTCGTCGACGCCGAGCTGCCCGCGGCCGTCCGAACCGGAGATGACCTGCGGCTGATCGTCCGAGAGGTCACCCCGGAGCGCGTCCTCCTCAGCCTCTCCGAGGACCAGCAGGCGCCCGGGGCGCAGCCGATGCCGACGACTCATCCGGGAGCGCAGTTGCCGGCGGCACCGGTACCGCCCCCGGCGGTGCTCGTGCGGCTGCCGGGCGGCGGCTCTGTCCAGGTGACCGAGCGCGATGCCCGCCCCGCGACGCCGGCCTCGCCGGAAGCACACACCCTGTCGCTGCGCTTCCAGGCGCCGGCGCTCGGCGATGTCGATCTGCGCTTCTCGCTGGACGCGGCGGCCCTTCGGCTGGCCGTCACCGTGCCCCCGGGTGAGTCCATGGAGGTGGCCCGCACCCGCGCCGAGACGCTGCGCCAGAGCCTGGCCGACGCACTGAACCGTCCCGTCTCCGTCACCGTCGCATCTCGCCGACAGCCGCTCGACGTGTATGCCTGATCCGGGCCCGCCCCCGCCACCGCGCCGGCGGGCCAGCGCTCTGCATTACCAGCCGGGCGATCCCGCGCCGCGCGTGATCGCCGGTGGCAGCGGCCTGGTCGCCGAGCGGATCATCGCGGCCGCGCGCGAGGCGGGCGTGCCGGTCCGCGAGGACCCGGCGCTGGCTCAGGCGCTGGCGGCCCTGGACCTGGGCGAATCGATCCCGGAGGCGATGTGGAAGGCGGTGGCCGAGACGCTCGCGTGGGCCTACCGGCTCGACGCCGATCTCGCCAGGCGCAAGACGCAGGACACCCACCGCCGGGACTGAGCCGCCCGGACGCTCAACTTTTCGCCGGCGCCCGCCGATGATGGCCGTGCTCCCTCGGTAAGGATCTCCCATGGCTCTCCGCCTGACCGGCACAACTCCGCAGTCCGATACCTCGGCGTCCCGGCCCGGGCAGACGGCCGACATGGTCGCCCTCCAAGCCCGCAACGCCCTGACCCGCGGCGACGTTCCGGCCTTCAACGCGCTGCTTGCGGACGCCGAGGCACTGGCCGACCGGCACCGGCGCTTCGCCACCCAGCTCGGACTGCTCCAGGCAGCACTGGGCGTGACCGCGGAGGCAAGCGAGGGCCTCGCCCTCCGCATCTTCATCGCCGTGGCCGAGGCGGCCCTGAACCTGCTCGAGAGCGAGCCGGCCGAGCCCGTCCTCCTCAACCTCGGCGGTGTGGCGCTCTACGAGCTCTGGAGCCTGGATGCCGCGCAGGCCCTGTTCAAGGCCGCGCGACGCCTCGACCCGGAGCTGGCCGACGCCAAACGCAACCTCCGGGAGCTGGCTCGCCGCCGGCGCATCGCGGGACAGCGAACCCGTCCGCTGCACGCCGCCGTCCCCGGGCTGGCACGACGGGCCCGCTCCATCGCGGGACGCGCCCGGCCGGCCACCGGGCTGACTCTGAGCCTGTGCATGATCGTCCGCGACGAGGAGCAGATGCTCCCGCGCTGCCTGGCGGCGGTGGCACCCGCCGTCGACGAGATCGTGATCGTCGACACCGGCTCCACCGACGCAACGGTCGAGATCGCCCGGTCATTCGGCGCCCGGGTCATCGAGCAGCCCTGGACGGGCTCGTTCGCCGAGGCCCGCAACGCCTCCTTCGACGCTGCCACCGGCGACTGGCTGCTGTACCTCGACGCCGACGAGATCCTCGTCGAGGAGGATGTCAACCGGCTCCGGGCGCTGACCGGCCAGATCTGGCGGGAGGCGTTCTTCGTGGTCGAGACGAGCTACCTCGGCGAGCTCGGCTCCGGTGCCGCGATGGTCAGCATCGCGCCTCGGATCTTCCGCAACCGGCCCGCGTACCGCTTCGAGGGCCGCCTGCACGAGCAGATATTCCACACGCTTCCCGCCCATCTCCCGGGGCGGATCGGACAGACCTCGGTCCGGGTGGAGCACTACGGCTATCTCGGCTCGGTGCGCGAGGCCAAGGAGAAGTCACGCCGGAACATCGAGATCCTCAAGCAGCAGGCCGCCACCTCTCCCTCCACCGCGTTCCTGCACTTCAACATGGGCTCCGAGTACTGCGCGGCCGGCGATCCGGAGGCGGGGGCGAGAGAGCTGACCCGGGCCCGCCAGATGCTCGTGGACGAGGGCGTCCTGCAGGCGTGCATCTTTTCGCCGATGCTGTTCTCGCGCCTGGTGATGGCACTGCGGTCGTGCGGTCGCTTCCACGACGCGGCGGCGGCGGCGGCTGAGGGACTCGAGCTGCTCCCGGACTTCACCGACCTGGTTCTGGAGCAGGCGAAGATCAGCGAGGCACTGGGAGACGAGCAGGCGGCAGAGGATCTCTACCGGCGCTGTCTGGACCTTGGTGACGCGCCTGCGCGATATGGCGCCATGGTGGGGTGCGGGACCTTCCTGCCCCACCTGCATCTCGCCGAGCTCAGCCTCCGGCGCCACGACACGGCCTCGGCGAGAGCTGCCCTGGCCCGCTGCGTCGCCGAGCATCCGGACTTCGTCGCCGTGGCTGCGCCATACGCGAAGGTTCTCCTGCTCGACGGCGTCTCGCCTGACCAGGTCGTCAGCGAGATCGAGCGGCTGGGCAACCTGCCGGCGCGCGTGCGCCAGTCCGTGGCCGCCTCGCTCCGGCAGGCCGGTGAGCCGGGTGCCGCCGAGGAGCAGTACCGCCTGGCGCTGGACGCGACGCCGGCGAACGCCTGGCTGCGGACCACGCTCGGCGAGCTTCTCCTGTCCCGCGGGGCCTGGGACGGCGCCGCCGAGCTCGCCGAGCGGGTGCCGGACGACGACCCACATGCCGCCCTGGCCCGCCGGATCGAGCTCGTGGCGCTCATCGGACGGGCGCCCGGCACCTCGGTGCAGTCCGTCCTCAGGCGGGCGGTCCGCGCCGGCCTCCCCCGGGCTGAGCAGGGGGTGTTCGAGACGTGGGCCCGGATGATGGAGGGCGAAGATGAATCCCAGGCGCTTCCCATCGCCGGAGTTCCGATCCTGGCCGTCATCCTCGAGACCCTGCTGTCGGCCGGCGACGCTCAGCGGTTCAACGCGCTGCTCCCCGCGCTGCTGAGCTCGAAACTCGACCGCCGCGAGCAGCGCGAGCTCCTGGCCGGGATGTTCCTGTCCCGCGGGCTGCTGGCGCTGGCCGCGCAGGAGTGGATGGCCGTCTGCGAACAGCGGCCCGATGCCAGGGCGCTCCTCGGCCTGGCCCAGGTCGCCCGGCGCAACGGCATGCCGGAGGATGCGGCCAATTTCGCCTCCGGCGCGCTCGAGCTCGACCCCGCGAGCACTACCGCGCGCGAGCTGCTGGCGCATCTCGCCGCCCCCATGCCGCCCGGTGTCGCCCAGGAGGTCGTCCTGGACGCATAGACGAGCCCCCTCAAGTTGCGGGCGGGTGTGATCGATTACCGACGCAGACCCGGTGCCGGATGGCTCCGGCGGTAGCCCGGTGCCATTACGCCAAGGACCAACAAGATGCCCCTTCACGCAGCCCAGAGCTCTGCCCCCCGCCAGCCCGCCGCCCCCGGCGCGGGAGCTGCTGCGAACCCGTACGCCTCCGGCGGGCACAGCGGACCGGGGCCCGCCTCCAGTCCGATCCCGCCCAGCCCTCCGCCGGAGGTGCTCGACGCGATGGGCGCCGCCGCCGACGCCTACGACCGGCTCAAGACGTCCGGACGCCGGCTGCATTTCGAGACCGACCCGGCGACGGGCCGGCTGATGGCTCAGGTGCTCGACCCCGAGGGCAACGTGATCACCACTCTGCCACCGAGCAAGGTCCTCGACCTCGCCTCCGGCGGCTCGCTCGACTGAAACCGCACAAGGGAATCGACATGTCGACCAGCTCCGTCTCACCGTCCAGCTCGACCACCGGCGCGACCACCGGCTACCTGCTGTCGTCGCTGGGAACGAACTCGGCGATGCAGATCACCGGCCTCGCCTCCGGTCTGAACACCAATCAGATCATCCAGGAGGAGATGTCGATCTACAGCCAGCCGGTCACCAACCTGCAGAACCAGCAGAACGGGATATCGGCTCAGGCCAAGGCGCTGTCCAGCGTTCAGGCAGAGCTGCAGGGGCTCGTCGGCGACGCCCAGGCGCTGGGAGACCCCAGCCTGTTCGCCAACACCCAGACCGTCACCTCCACCTCTCCGGCACTGGTGACGGCCACCGCCACCAACTCCGGGGCCGGCGCCGTGATCGGCGGGTACCAGGTGGGTGTCAACAACCTCGCGAGCTCGGCGCAGCGAACATTCGCCTTCACCAGCAAATCGACCGCCAACACGGTCACCATCGACAACCAGTCGGTATCGCTGGCGGCCGGCGCGTCGGCTCAGGACCTGGCCAACGCCGTGAACGGGAAGAGCAACATGGATGTGTGGGCGACGGTGACGAGCAGCGGCGATCTCGTCTTCTCAGACCGTGCGACCGGCGCCCAGACCGGGAACTACATCCAGGTGAGCGATACCGGCGGCGCGCTCGCCGAGCAGACCCAGCTTGCCAACGCCGGACAGAACGCGAGTTACACCATCAACGGCGGGACCCCCCTGTCCTCGCCCTCCAACTCCGTGACAAGCGCCATCCCGGGCGTGACGCTGACCTTCAACGGAGTGACGTCCGGCGGCGCGCCGGCGACGATCAACGTGGGGGCTCCCGCGCCCTCGACCTCGAACATCCAGACGGCGGTCGGCACCTTCATCACCCAGTACAACAAGGTCATCAGCGACCTCCAGACGCAGCTCTCCACGCCGCCCTCCAGCTCTGATCCCACGGTTGGCACCCTGTATCAGGATCCAGAGCTTCAGGGCCTGCTCAGCTCGATGCGCTCGGCGATGTACGCCTCGCAGGATCCCACGTCCACGTCATCGATCCAGAGCATGCTCAACATCGGCGTGAGCACCGGAGCCACCACGGGCAGCGGCGCCGTCTCGCAGTCGGCCCTGTCCGGCGCCCTTCAGCTCAACAGCACCACGCTGTCCAGCGCGCTGCAGTCCGACCCCCTGGGCACGCAGCAGATGCTGGTGGGGTTCGCGGCCACCTTCAGTTCACTCGTCGGCGGCGTGGCCAACCCCGGCGGCACCATCGACTCACGTATCCAGGGCGACAACTCGCAGATCAGCAACCTCGGCAGCCAGATCTCCGCGATGCAGGCCTCACTGACCGACAGGCAGAACCAACTCGTCCAGACGTTCTCGCAGCTGGAGTCCGCGCTGTCGTCGAATCAGTCGACGTCGGCCTGGCTGACCAGCCAGATCGCGTCGCTGCCGGGCGCCTGAGAGGCTCTGCGCCTCGTCATCGCGTCGAGTCGCTCTCAATAATCGCCCCCGGCGGCCGATGACCCGCTCATGAGCCAAGCGACCAGTTCATCGACCTCCGGACATGCTGAGGCTTCCGGAACCAGACACGCGGCGGAACCCGCCGGCGCTCTGAATCGCCTCAGGCAGATCGGCCTCCGAGGCCGGATCCTCGGTCTCGCCATCGGCCTGATGGTCCTCGGCG
This sequence comes from Solirubrobacteraceae bacterium, assembly GCA_035551855.1. Taxonomy (GTDB): domain Bacteria; phylum Actinomycetota; class Thermoleophilia; order Solirubrobacterales; family Solirubrobacteraceae; genus Palsa-465. The sequence continues at coordinate 72,735 of DASZMK010000075.1, read as the reverse complement.
CCCTCTGCGGTGCCGTCGCGCTGAGCGGGCTGCTCACCGAGAAGGGCAAGGTGACCTCCGTCTCGACGACCTTCAAGGACTTCCGGGCCGAGCGCAACGCCTATGAGGGTTGGCTCACCGCCGATGACCAGATGAACATGTACGCCGCACTCGGCGTCCTCGCGGCGTCCTCCCAGCACCAGCTGGCACAGACGACCTGGGGCCAGGTCGTCCAGGGCCACACCCAGGCCGTCACCGAGCTCGGCTGGCTCCAGGCGCACGCCTCGGACCCGGCGGTCCGGCGTGCCGCCGGTGCGACGCTCACCGACCTCGACGCCTACTACGGCTACACGCTGCGGATGCAGGCGGCGCTTGCCGCCGGTCACCCGCGCCAGGCCGTCCGCCTGGTCACCGTCTCCAACGCCCCGGCGTCCAACCGGACGCAGGCCGACTTCAACGCCATGGGGCAAACGCTGACCGCCACCGCGGCGAAGATCAACGCGCAGGCCACCAGCCAGGTGTCAAGCTCGGTGCAGCTGGTGATCATTGCCGCCGTGGTCTCGATCATCCTCGGCGTCCTCCTGGCGCTGTGGCTCATGCGGTCGATCATCCGACCGCTGTCCGGGCTCACCCGGGCGGCCGAGCGCATCGCCGACGGCGACCTCGAGGTGCATGCCCGCGCCGAGACCAACGACGAGATCGGACGGCTGGCCACGGCGTTCCAGGGCTCGATCGCCTACCTGCATGAGATGGCAGGTGTCGCCGAACAGGTGGCCGACGGCAACCTCGCGGTCAGCGTGCGCCCGCGCTCAGAGCGCGATGTCCTGGGACAGGCATTCCAGCGCATGCGCACCAAGCTCGCGACCACGATCGAGGACATCGCCCGCAGCTCGGACACGGTCGGCGCCGCCTCGTCGGAGATGGCGCAGTCCAGCCAGCAGGCGGGGATGGCCGTCGGCGAGATCGCCAACGCCGTCGGCTCGGTCGCCGAGGGAGCCGAGACTCAGGTGCGCTCGCTGGAGCGGGCGCGCGAGTTCACCGCCGCCGTGGCGGGCGCCTCACAGGCGTCGGCCGCCAACGCGGACGAGACTGCCGCCGCCGCCCGCCAGGCCCGCACCGTGGCCGAGGAAGGCGCCGCGGCGGTGCAGCGGGCATCGGATGCGATGCGCGCCGTCCAGCAGACCAGCGGCGAGATCACCGAGACGATGCACGCGCTGGGATCCATGAGCGAACGCATCGGCGGCATCGTCGACACGATCACCGGCATCGCGGAGCAGACCAACCTGCTGGCGCTCAACGCCGCAATCGAGGCCGCCCGTGCCGGCGAGCAGGGCAGGGGCTTTGCCGTTGTCGCCGAGGAGGTCCGCAAGCTCGCCGAGGAATCGCAGACCGCCGCCGGCTCGATCGCCGACCTGATCACCCAGATCCAGACGGGAACGGCGCGGGCGATCGACGTCGTCTCTGCCGGCGCCCGTCAGACCGAAGATGGAGTCGCGATCGTCGAGCAGGCACGCGCGTCGTTTGAGCGCATCGATGCCAGCGTCCAGGACATGGACGGGCGCGTTCAGCAGATCACCGCGGCGGTCGCCGACATCGTCGCATCCGGAACCCAGATGCAGCAGAGCATCGAGCAGGTCCTCAGTGTCGCCGAGGCGTCATCGGCATCGGCCGAGCAGGTGTCGGCCACAACCGAGCAGACGAGCGCGTCCGCGCAGCAGATCGCCGCCTCCGCCGGGGAGCTGGCGCATACGGCGGAGGCCCTGCAGGGAGTTGTTCGCCAATTCAAGCTGACATAGCGAGACGATCCAGAGCATGAGCACCAACGCCAGCTATTCGCCCAACACCTATCGCAACAACGCGGTCCTGACCGCCTCTCACGGTCAGCAACTCGTGATGCTCCACGACGGGGCCCGGCGCTTCCTCCATCAGGCTGCGATGGCCATGTCCGGGAGCGAGAGCGTGATCGCGCACAACAAGCTCACGCGCGCCGAGGACATCCTGCGGCACCTCCGCAACACCCTGGACATGAGCCAGGGTGACCTTCCGGAGCGTCTCAACGCGATCTATACGTTCTCGCTGTCCCATCTGCGCCAGGCGCGCCTGGATCAGGATCCCGCCAAGCTCGATGACATCAGCGAGATGCTCACCAAGCTCCGCGAGTCATGGGCGGCGATCGCAGACAATGAGTGACGAACTCGACGACCCGTATCAGCGGCTCGCGTCGCTGATCGAATACGAGCTCCAGCTCGCCGGCGAGCGCCGGTTCGACGAGCTGCTCGCCCTCAAGGAGGCGCGGGCCAAGCTCCAGGCCTCGCTGCCCGCCACTCCCCCGGACACCGCCAGACCGGAGCTCGAGCGCTGTGCCCTGCTGGACAAGCGGGTGGAGATCGAGCTGTTGCGCGTTCGGGAGGCGATCCTTCAGGAGCTCACCGTCGTGCGGCAGGCCCAGCGAGCCGCTGACGGCTACGCCCCTGTCCGGGCCGGCGGCCGGCGGGTCTCCGCCCAGGCCTGACCCGGGTTTTGGGTCTAAAGAGTTTCGGCCAGCGGCCGACAAAAGAGGTGACCGCATGGAGCGGTCGGATGATCGCCCAAGGAGGGCCAGTGCAACGCGACCTCACGCCATGTCCCTCCTTGACACGACCCAACTTGCCCTCGATGCCGCGATGCGCGGCTCGATGCTCCGCCAGACGCTCCTGACCAACAACCTGGCCAACGCCAACACACCCGGCTACCAGAACCAGGACGTCAACTTCCAGAGCACGCTGGCCGGCGCCCTGCAGTCCGGCCAGTCACCCTCGGCCGTCAACTTCACCCCGCACAGCCAGTCCGGCTCGGCCGACGCCAGCGGCAACGGCGTCAGTACCGAACAGGATTCGGCGAACCTGGCCGAGAACGGCCTCCTGTACGAGGACCTCACCGCCGTCGCCGCGCAGCGCGAGCAGATTCTGATCACGGCGATGGGACCGGCGTCATGAGCTTCTTCGACTCGATCGACGTCGCGGCCAGCGGACTCACCGCCGAGCGCGTGCGGATGGACGTCACCTCCGAGAACCTCGCCAACGCCCAGACCACGAACGGCGCCGGCGGCCAGCCGTACCGCCGGCAGGAGGTCGTCCTCCAGCAGTCCGGCGGGACGACGTTCGGCTCCACCCTGGCCGGCGCGATCGGTGGCTCCGCCACCCCCGGCGGGGTTCAGGTGGCGGGAATCGTCAACGATCCCACGCCGGACCAGCTCGTCTACGACCCGGGACACCCGGGCGCCAACGCGCAGGGTTACGTCCGCATGCCGAATGTCAACCCGGTCACCGAGATGACCGACCTCATCGATGAGTCCAACTCCTACCAGGCCGACGTGACCGCAATGAACACCGCCAAGACCATGTTCACCAAGACGCTGGACCTACTGAAATGATTCCGGCGATCTCAGGAGCGATCGGCCCGCTGGGCTCGAGCGAGTGGCACGTGGGCTCCGTCGGCGGCCTCGGCGCCTCGGCGAGCACCGGCGCGGGCGCCACGGGAGCGTCCTCCGGCAGCTTTGGCGGCGCTCTCTCCAGCGCCATGAACTCGCTGGAGGCCACGCAGGCCAATGCCACCAATGCGGCCCAGGGACTGGCCACCGGGCAGATCTCGGACCCCACGCAGGCGGTGACCGCGGTCGAGAACGCGTCGCTGTCCATGGAGCTCGCCTCCCAGATCCGCGACAAGCTGGTGACCGGCGTCAACACGATCTTCCAGACCCAGGTCTAGTCGATGCCGGCGTTCCTGGATTCGGTGAAGAAGGTCTCGCCCAAGGGCTGGGCGATGATCGGCGGCTCGGTGGCGGTGGGGATCGCCTTCCTGATGATCGTCATGTCGATGGCATCAGCCCCCAGCTACTCCACGTTGATGGCCGGGATCGACCCCTCGCAGACGAGCAAGATCCAGAGCACCCTGAGTGCCCAGGGGATCTCGTATCAGCTGCAGAACAACGGCACGGCGATCGCCGTCCAACCCGCACAGACGGCACAGGCGCGCGTCGCCCTGGCCACCGCCGGCCTGCTCACCAATCAGCAGCCGGGGTTCTCCCTGCTCAACAGCTCGTCGCTGGGTCAGAGCAACTTCCAGCAGCAGGTCACGTATCAGCGCGCTCTCGAAGGACAGCTCGCCTCGACGATCCAGACGATCAACGGCGTCTCGTCGGCCACCGTGAACCTGGTGCTGCCCAACAGCCAGGACCAGCTGTTCTCCAGCAACACGCAGTCGGCGACCGCGTCGGTGCTGCTCGGCTCCAGCGGACTGACCGGGGGCCAGGTGCGCGGGATCGCCCAGCTCGTCGCCTCCAGCGTCCCCGGCCTGTCGGTCAACAAGGTCACCATCACCGGACCGGACGGGTCGCTGCTGTGGCCGAGCTCGAGCTCGGACGGAAGCTCCGGCGGGCTGCTGTCCGCGGAGGCAGCCTCGCAGAAGTACGACTCGACGATGTCGGGCCAGGTCGACGCGATGCTCGCCCAGACGCTCGGCGCGGGCAAGGCCCAGGTGGTCATCAACGCCAACGTCAATGCCAACCAGGCGACGTCCGACACGCTCATCTACGCCAAGAAGGGGGTGCCGCTGACCCAGCAGACGACGACCGAGACGCTCAAGGGGGGCAACGGCACGGCCGCCGGCGCGGCCGGAACCGCCGCGAACATCCCCGCCTACGCGACGACCGGGACCGGGAGCGGCAACTCCAACTACGCCAACAAGACCACCAACACCACCTTCGGGGTCAACAAGACGGTCACCCACGCGATCATCGCCCCTGGCGCGATCAACCAGCAGAGCGTGTCCCTGCTCGTCGACAAGTCCGTGCCGACCACGGAGCTGCCCGCCCTCAAGGCCGCGGTCGCCAACGCGGTTGGGCTGCAGGCCAAGCGCGGCGACACGCTGTCGCTCGGCCAGCTGGCGTTCGCCAAGCCGGCGGCGGCGACCACCCCCACGGCGGGCGGCACCAGCTCGTACATGAAGTACGCCAAGTACGGCGTGGCCGGACTCGGCTCCATCATCTTCCTCGTGTTCGCCGGCCGGCTGCTGCGCCGCCGCGAGCGGGAGAACTTCGCCGGACAGCCGACGTGGCTGCGCGAACTGGAAGCGCCGCGGACGCTGGCATCGCTGGAGCGTCGCCAGGCGTCCGGCCAGGTGCAGGCGCCCGAGCCGACCGAGGTGATGGCGCTGCGCTCCCCCGTCAACGTGGCTCGCCGTCAGGTCGAGGATCTGGTGGAGCGCGACCCGGAGCGGGTGGCCCAGCAGGTCCGGGCGTGGATGTCCGAGGAGTAGGCAGCCGTGGCGGTGGAGCTCTACCAGCCGAACGCGCCGGTCCCGGCCCTCTCGCCCGGAGCGGCCGCGGTGCTGGCCAAGGTCAAGGGACGCCAGAAGGCCGCGGTGCTGCTCGTCTCGATCGGGACCGAGCGGGCCGCCGAGGTGTTCTCCCGTCTGCGCGACGACGAGATCGAGGCGCTCTCGCTGGAGATGGCCAAGCTGCAGTTCCTGGAGCCGGGCGTCGCCGACGGGGTGCTGGAGGAGATGGCGACGACGGTCGAGGCGTACGACATGATCAACGCCGGCGGCGTCGAGTACGCGCGCGAGGTGTTGGAGCGCGCGCTCGGTCCGGAGCGGGCCGCCGAGATCATCGGACGCCTGTCGAGCGTCATCGAGAAGCGCCCGTTCGAGTTCCTGCGACGCACCCCGCCGGAGCAGGTCGTCACGTTCCTGCGCAACGAGTCGCCCCAGACGACGGCGCTCGTCATCGCCAACCTGCACACGACCCTGGCCGCTCAGGTGCTCTCGAATCTCCCGGAGAACGAACAGCCGGAGATCGCCCTGCGCATTGCGCGGATGTCCGAGACGAGCCCGGAGGTCGTCAAGCAGGTCGAGTCGGTGATGAAGCAGAAGCTCGCCAGCGTCGTCCAGCACGAGTACTCGGCGGCCGGAGGGGTCAAGTCGCTCGCCGACATCCTCAACCACGCCGGGCGATCGACGGAGCGCAACGTGCTTGATGCGATCACCGAAACCGACGAGAGCCTCGGCGCCGAGGTCCGGCGACTGCTCTTCGTCTTCGAGGACATCACCAAGCTCGACGACCGCTCCATCCAGCTCATCCTGCGCGAGGCCGACCAGAAGGACCTGGCGCTGGCCCTGCGCGGGGTGGCCGAGGAGGTCAAGGAGCGCATCCTCGCCAACATGTCCGAGCGCGGGGCGCAGATGCTCGTCGAGGAGATGCAGTTCCAGCCGCCGCAGCGCAAGCGCGACATCGAGGATGCGCAGGGGCGCGTGGTCGCGATCGTGCGCAAGCTCGAGGAAGCGGGCGCCGTCGTTCTCTCACGTTCGGATGAAGACGTTGTCTTCTGAGTCGGCCGCGGCCACGATCGAGGCCTACACGTTTCGTCAGCTGGAGGCTCCGGCCGGCGGCTCGGTTCACGAGGTGGCCGACGTGCTCTCGGCGGCACATGCCGATGCCGAGCGGATTCGCCAACAGGCGCGCGCGGCCGGCGAGGCCGAAGGCCGCGCCGCGGCCATCGCCGCCGTCCGCTCCGAGGTGCAACCGGCGCTCCAGGCTCTCTCCGGCGCCGTGGCCGAACTCGAGGCTGTGCGCGCCCAGTTGATCTCCGAGCTCGAGTCCGACGCGGTGGCGCTGGCGCTGCGCGTCGCCGAGCACGTCGTCGCCGCCGCGATCGCCGTCGAGCCCGAGCGCATCGTCGACATCGCCGGCCTGGCGCTCCGCCGAATCGCCGAGCGCCGTCACGTCACCCTCGTCGTCAATCCAGCCGACCTGGAGCTGCTGTCGGAGTCGATGTCCGGGCTGAAGTCCGAGCTGGGCGGAATCGAGCACTGCAACGTGCAATCGGATCGTCGCGTCGCGCGCGGCGGCGTCGTCGCCCGCACCGACGCGGGTGAGATCGACGCGTCGATCGAGACCCAGCTGACGCGCGTGCGCGAGATCGTCGCCGCCGAGCTCCGCGGTCCGGACGACGATGCCTCCGAACGCGGCGGTCGGGACGACGATGACCAGTGAGTCGTTCGCGCGGCCGGTCATCGGCCGGATCGCGCATCGCGTGCAGGACGAGGACCTGGCGCTCCGGCGCGGCCGCGTCCGCGACCTGATCGGCCTGATCATCGAAGCGACCGGCCTGCAGGTCGAGATGGGTGAGATCTGCCTCGTGGGCGACGGACGCGACCGGGGCGGGGCCGATCAGGTTCCCACCGAGGTGGTCGGCTTTCGCGGCGGCAGGACGCTGTTGATGCCGCTGGGGGAGCTGAGCGGGATCGGTCCCGGTACCGCCGTGCACCCCACGGGCAGCCCGTTCCGGGTCGCCGTCGGCGAGGAGCTGTTGGGACGGGTCCTCGACGGCTTGGGGCACCCCCTGGACGAGTCCGGCGAGCTTGCCGGCGTTTCCTGGCGCCGGTCCACCGGTGCGCCGCCGGACGCTCTGAGCCGACCGCGGATCTGCGAGCGGGTGGGACTCGGTGTGCGGGCGCTCGACACCCTGGTGCCGTGCGGCCGCGGCCAGCGCCTGGGCATCTTCGCCGGCTCCGGCGTCGGCAAGTCGTCGCTTCTGGGGATGATCGCGCGCTCGACGACGGCCGACGTCAACGTCATCTCCCTGGTCGGTGAGCGCGGACGCGAGGTCCGGGAATTCATCGAACGCGACCTGGGCGACGCACTCGCACACTCGGTCGTCGTCGTCGCCACCTCCGATCAGCCGGCGCTGGTGCGCATTCAGGCCGCGTTCACCGCGACCGCGATCGCCGAGCATTTCCGCGATCAGGGCCGCAACGTGATGCTGATGATGGACTCGGTCACCCGGTTCGCCATGGCCCAGCGCGAGGTCGGCCTGGCCATCGGCGAACCCCCGGCGACACGCGGGTACACGCCGAGCGTGTTCGCGCTGTTGCCTCGCCTGCTGGAGCGCGCCGGCACGGCGCCGAGGGGATCCATCACCGGGCTCTACACGGTCCTCGTCGACGGTGACGACATGAACGAGCCGATCGCCGACGCCGTGCGATCGATCCTCGACGGGCACATCGTGCTGAGCCGGTCGCTCGCCCACGGGGGTCACTACCCGGCCATCGACGTGCTCCACAGTGTCAGCCGTCTGATCAGCGAGATCACGACGAGCGAGGTGCGCGAGGCCGGGCAGCGCCTGCGCGCCGCACTGGCCACCTACCGCGAGAAGGAGGACCTGATCTCGATCGGCGCCTACCAACACGGCACCGACCCGCTGCTCGACGCCGCCATCGCGCTGCGACCGAGCATCAACGCCTTCCTGCGCCAGCGCGTGGAGGACTTCACGTCGCTCGATGATGCCGACGCGGCGCTGCTGGAGCTGGCCGCGCACCTGGCCCTTCCCTCCGACGCAGGGTCGGAGGTGCCGGTGGCGCCGCCGCCGGCCGTCGTCTCGCCACGGGTGGCGGTCGGCGCCCCGGGAGGCGCCGGGTCGGCGATTCCCTCGCTGTCGCTCTGATCGGCGGGCGGGCTGTCGGTGGCCCATCCCTGGAGGTGGAGTGGCCGACAGAGCCGCGACAGCGGGCAGTACCGGGCGGCCGGCGTCGATGCACCGGGTCTGGCGTGCGCCGTGTGCCAAACCTGACCCCGGCTCCGAGGTGTGGCGCAAAAGCGCTGCTGTGCCGCCACGTGGTGCCAAACCCCAGAACGAGTTCCTGATTTGGCGCACCGTGCATTGGTCAGGTGGCCCTCTCCGCCATCCACCACCGCGACCAGGCCCGCCTGACTCCGTTGGCAGGCCCGGCTGATCGCAGGCCCAGGCTCCGGCCGGACGCGCCGCTGTCACCGATGGTCATGTCGCGTGTCGAATAAGCGTCCACGGGCACTGAAGGCCGGCCCGGGGCGGCCGACAACCTGAGCATGGCTGCTCCCTCGTTCAGATTCCGACTCGAGCGTGTCCGCGCATTGCGCGAGCGCCACGAGGATGCCGCCAAGCAGGCGTTTGCCGGCGCGGCGATCGAGTGCGAGCGGAGCGAGCGCGAGGTCCAGGAGGCGGCACAGCGCGTCGCGGCGGCGCGCGACGCGCAGCTGGACGTCGCCGGCGCGCCCACCACGGCACTGGAGCTCATGGGCCGCCAGGCCTACCTGGAGCGGTCCGAGCGTGCCCACAGCGCGACGCAGGAAGACCTCCACCGCCGCGAGCAGGCGCTCGTTCAGCGCCGGCATGAACTGACCCAGGCGGCGCGTGACCGTCAGGCGCTGGAGCGCCTCAAGGAGCGGCGTCGCAGGGATCACGACCGTGAGCAGGCCCGGATCGAGGCCATGACGCTCGACGAGATCGCCCTCAACGGCTTTCGCAGGCGGGCGGCGTGAGCACCGCGCTCGCCACCCCGTCGCTGCTGAGCGCTCCCCCGGCGGACACGCCGCTCGCCTCCGGGACGGGCCCCGCGAGCGCCGGCGCGGCGACGACGGGCTCGTCGGCAGCCGACGTCCGGGGCACGGCCGGCGCGGCGGGCGGCGGCTCTCCCCCGTCGCCCGCGGGCACGAGTCCACCGACAGCGATCCCGCCGGACGCCTTTGCCAGCGTTCTCTCAAGCCAGGTGGCCCGGACCGCACTTGCGGAAGGCCAGGGAAAGCAGGCTCCGAAGCCCGGAGCCCGGCAGAGCGACGGCGACACCGCCGCTGCGGCGCCGAAGAGCGCGGCGCGATCGACGGACGCACCGGACACGCCGCAGCGATCGGCCCAGGCGGCGCCCGGTCCGGCCGCGGGCGCCGGGGCGCTTCAGTCCGACCCCGCCCTCGCCGTGCAGGCCGCGATCACCGGAGCCACCGCGACAGCCGGCTCCGCGACCGCCATCCCGGCGAGCGGCGCTCCGGCGAGCGATGCCGGGGGGCGCGGCGCCGCGGCGACCACCGCGCCCCAGCCGTCACTCGGCGCGCCCGCACCCAGGACCGGCGACACCGCACCGGTGCCGACGGGCGCGCCACTCGCGGGCACGAGCGCGCCGCCCGCCGCCCCGGCACCGTCGACCACCGCCCCCACAGCGCCGCCCGCCGCCCCGGCACCGCCGACCACCGCCCCCACACCGCCGGCAACCGACACGGCGTCCCCCGCGACCTCCGGCACCGCACGCCAGTCGACGGACCCCGGCGCCACACCGCCGGGCGCCGCCGCCGGCACCACGCCTTCCACCCCGGCCTCCCCCACCGCGCCCCCCACCACCGCCGCTCCCGCACCGTCCACCGGGACGCCGGTCTCCGCCACCCTCTCCCCGGAGACCCACCCCGCCGCCACGGTCGCGGGATCGGCGGCGCGCGCGGATTCCCCTGGCTCTGCCGCCACCCCGCCGGCCGGGGACATGTCGTCCGCGGGATCCGCCCCAGCGGCCTCGGCCCCAGCGTCCACGCCGGCACCCGCCCTGCCGGCTCCGGCCGCGGTGCCCGCTGCGGCCGGCGCAGCGTCCACCATCTCCGCGCACGCTCCGGCGGTTGCCGCCTATGGCGTCCGTCTGGCCGAGGCGGCCGCGAAGGTCAGCGACACGATCTCGCTCGGCGTGCGCGACGGCATCTCGCAGGCGCGCATCCAGCTGTCGCCGGGCTCCCTGGGCACGATTCAGATCCACCTGCAGCGCACGGCCGAGGGCGTCGTGGCCCGGGTCGTGACCGAGCACCCGGAGGCAGCGCAGACGCTGGCCGACAACTCCGACGACCTGCGCCGCTCCCTCCAGCAGAACGGCACCAACCTGCTGCGCCTGGACATCCATTCCTCCGACCAGCGCCGCTCATCCGCCCAGCAGTCCGAGACCGGCGCCGGCAGCGCCGGATCGAGCGCCGGGGACGGGGACGAGACCGGCGGCGATGACCTGACGGTCGGAGCCGCGACCGACGTCGCAGGCGCCGGGCTGACCAGCGCGACCCTCGTCAACGTCCTCGCCTGATGCGCAGGCGAACGGAATTGAAGGAGACACCATGAGCACCCCCACCACCGGCATCAACGGCTCGGCCACGCTGAGCACGAGTGGCACCACCCTCAGCCCTCCGACCACGCCCGGAGCCTCGACGAACAGCCTGGGCCAGAACGACTTCCTGACGCTGATGATGGATCAGCTCAAGAGCCAGGACCCGCTCAACCCCAGCGATCCGACGCAGTTCCTCAGCGAGCTGGCGCAGTTCACCAGCCTCGAGCAGCAGAACAACATCGCCACCAATACGGCGTCGGCAGCCACCCAGCAGTCGTCGGCCTCAGCGCTCGCGCTGCTCGGCCACACCGTCAGCTACACCGACAGCAGCGGGGTCACCCAGAGTGGAACCGTCTCGAAGGTCGACTTCAGCTCCACCGGTGGTCCGACACTCACGATCGGCGCGGCCGGCGGCATCTCGCTGACCAGTGTCACGGAGGCTTCGTGAGCGGGATCGTCCCCAACGCGGCGCTGGTCCCTCCCGGACCCACAGCGACGCCGGCGGCGGCGCGAACGACCGCGGGCGGCATCATGCCCGTCACCGGCCCCTCGTTCGCCGACGTCCTGACGCAGAGCACGTCGTCGCTCAAGGCGCCCCAGTTCTCCCGCCACGCGCTCGAGCGCATCCAGCGCCGGGGGATCTCCGTTGGCCAGGCGACGCTGCAGCGGCTGGCGGGAGGGATGTCACGCGCCGCGACCAAGGGGTCGCGAGACGCAGTGGTCTTTGTGGACAGCACCGCGTTCGTGGTGTCGGTCCCCAACAACACCGTCATCACGGCGGTGGGTTCTGAGCACATGCGCGAGCACGTGTTCACCAACATCGACAGTGCCGTGATCGCGTGAGCGCTCCCGGCGATTACCCCGGCCGGACCTCTTGGAGGAGGCCGAGAAAGGAAGTGATGCCGAAATGATGCGAGGCATGTACTCCGCGATCAGCGGGCTCGAATCATCCCAGACGATGCTGGACGTGACGGCCAACAACCTGGCCAACTCCGACACCGTCGGCTACAAGGCGCAGTCGACGTCGTTCGTCGATGAGCTGTCTCAGACCCTGTCGGCCCCCACCGGACCCAACGGCTACAACGGCGGCTCGGCCGCCAAGCAGGTTGGCCTCGGCGTGGAGGTCGGCTCCATCGACAACGCGATGGGCACGGGCTCGCTCCAGGCGACGGGGAACGCGCTTGACATCGCGATCCAGGGCTCCGGGTTCTTCCAGGTCGGCAACGGCGCCCCCGGAAACACGTCGCCCTACACCTCCAACCTCCCCAGCGCAGTCCAGTACACGCGCGCTGGGAACCTGACCCTGAACTCCGCCGGCTTCCTCACCACCCAGAGCGGTGAGTACGTCGTCGGCGCCACCCAGCCGAGCAACAACAGCTCCTCGGTGCCGACCTACATCAACGTGCCTCCGGGCTCGACCAACGTCGCGGTCGGCCAGAACGGCGCCGTCAGCTACACGGACGAGAACTCGACCAGCCCCACGTTCGGTCAGACCGTCACCTCGGGCTACCTCTCGCTGGCGACGTTCCCCAACGACGCCGGCCTGTCCCGCATGGGCGGTTCGCTCTGGAGCGCGACCGCGGCCTCGGGCCCGGCCACGACCGGGACGCCGAGCGTCAACGGCTTCGGCCAGACGCTCTCCGGCAACCTGGAGATGTCCAACGTCGACATGGCGACCGAGTTCACGAACATGATCACCGCCGAGCGCACCTACCAGGCCAACTCGAAGGTGATCACGACCGCCGACAACATGCTCAGCACGCTGGTGAACATGCCGCAGGGCTGATGACGGCCTGACCTGAGACTTCGCCCCGGCGGCATTGAGGGATGCCGCCGGGGCGCGTCTGCTTTCTCACCAACCACACCACACCCCCCACACCACACCATTTCCGAGGAGAGCACTCCATGATCACCCTGCACCGCCTGGGACACGCGGTGGACACGTTCCAGATCAATCCCGACGCCATCCTGACGATCGAGGCAACGCCTGACACGGTCATCACCGTGATCAACGGCCAGAAGATCGTCGTCGCCGAACCGCCGGAGCGCGTGGCCTCGGAGATCCAGAACTACCGGGCGACGGTATTCGCCCAGGCCCTCATCCGCCGGCATGAGCTGCGCGCCGAGGGCTCCACCCTGCGCCGGGTCACACCGCTGCGCCGGGCGCCGTCGATGCACTCGGTCCACGCCGTCTCAGACGACCACCAAACCGCTTGAAGTTTTTCTCTCAGCTGTCGATCTAGAAAGAGACATGAAGCCGGCAACCGCAATCGGTATCGGTGTCGCCGCGGGCGGCATCCTGATGAGCGCCATGATGGGGGGCACCAGTCCCGCTGCGTTCATGGACATCCCGGCGCTGCTGATCATCCTCTGCGGAACCGGTGGGGTGACGCTGGCGAGCTGCGGCATGCCGGCGATGAAGCGCATCCCCCAGCTGTACAAGCTCGTCTTCGGACCCCCGGAGATCGACCTCAACGCCCGGGTCCAGCAGCTCGTCGGCTTTGCCGAACAGGCCCGGCGCGAGGGGCTCCTGGCCCTCGACGGCCAGACGTCGGAGATCCAGGACGACTTCACGCGCAAGGGGCTGCAGCTCGTCGTCGACGGCTCTGACCCTGAGCTGGTGCGCGAGGTGCTCGAGGCCGAGATCGACGGCATGATCGCCCGCCATCACGAGGGCGCCGCGCCGTTCGAGAAGGCCGGCGGCTTCGCCCCCACGATGGGCATCATCGGCACCGTCATGGGGCTGGTGCACGTGCTCCAGAACCTGGCCGCGCCGGCCACGCTGGGCCCGTCCATCTCCGGCGCCTTCATCGCCACGCTGATGGGCGTGGGATCGGCCAACGTCATCTACCTGCCGATCGCCAACCGTCTCAAGCAGCTGTCCGCCCAGGAAGTGGAGCTGCGCACGCTCACGTTGGAGGGCATCCTCGCCGTCCAGGCGGGCGACAACCCGCGCGTGGTCGCCGAGAAGCTCGGCTCGTTCGTGCCGCCGGCCGAACGCGACGCCGAGGACGACGGCGGCAACGTCGCGCAGATGCCCCAGCAGGAAGCCGCGTAGAGTGTCCGCCCGTCGCAACCGGCGCGGCCGCGGGGCTCCGCCGGACAACGAGGAACGGTGGCTGCTCACCTACGCCGACATGATCACGCTCCTGATGGCGCTGTTCATGGTGCTCTTCTCGATCTCGTCGGTCAACATCTCCAAGTACCAGACCCTGCAGCAATCGCTGAAGGCGGCGTTCTCCGGCTCCATCCTCTCCGGCGGCCGGGCGATCATGCAGTCCGGCTCGGAGTCGACGAGCGCGCACACGCCGGCGACCGCCGAGGTCCCGTCGATCGTTCCGCTGACGCCGAGCATCCCCAAGCCGACGCACACCTCGGCGCAGGTGGCTCAGCAGATCACCAAGGCCCTGCAGACGGTGACCGCCGCGAACGCCGAGCAGGCGAGCTTTCAGAAGCTCCAGCAGGAGCTCAACGCCTACGCCCGCAGCCATGGCTTCGGCAATCAGGTGCAGGCGGTGATCCAGGAGCGTGGCCTGGTCGTGCGCGTGCTCACCGACAAGCTCCTGTTCGCCTCCGGCGCCGCCCAGCTGCAGCCGGCCGGCCTGCCGCTGCTCCAGGAGATCGCGCACCTGCTCAACATTGACCAGAAGCATCCGATAACGGTTGAAGGAAACACCGACAACCAGCCGATCCGCAGCGCGCAGTTCCCATCCAACTGGGAGCTGTCCACCGACCGCGCCACCACGGTCCTGCGCTACCTGATCGCGCACGGAGTGGCCGAGCCGCGGCTGTCCGCCACCGGCTATGCGGCGCTCCATCCGCTGGCAAGCAATGCCACGGCCGCCGGCCGGGGACGGAACCGCCGGGTGGACATCGTGCTCAACCGCATCTATCCGAACACGAACCCGTAGGTAATCCCGACATGGACAAGAAGAAACTGATCATCATCCTGCTGATCGTCGTCGGCGTGGGCGGCTATGCCGCCAAGACGTTCCTGCTGCCCAAGCCGGCGGTGGCCAAGCCCAAGATCGACGGTGAGATCTATGTCCTGCCGAAGGGCTTCACCTTCAACCTGACCGACGGGCGCTACGCGACGATGACGATCGGCCTGGTGCTGGCCCCGGGCCAGAGCGACGGAGCGACCGCGGCCGGCGTGACGACCACACCCGCCGGTATCGGCACGCTGCCGGAGGAGCCGGTGATCCGGGCGATCATCACCGATGCCATCACGAACGACAGCTCCCAGACGCTGCTGTCCGCCTCCGGCCGTTCTCATCTCCAGCAGGACATCCTGAACAAGATCAAGAGCAGCACCGATGTGAAGGTGACGGACATCCTGTTCACCGACGTCGCGGTGCAGTGAGGTGCAACCATGAGCCAGGACGTTGACTTCGAGCCGCTCAACGAAGCCGCCGCCGGATCGCCGGAACCCTTCGTCGACCTCCGGCGGCTCAGCGCGGTCCCCGTCGACCTCAGCGTCGAGATCGGCCGCGCCCGCATGTCGGTCGGCGAGACACTGGAGCTGCGCGAGGGGTCGGTCGTCACCCTGGACCGCATGGCCGGAGAGCCCGTCGACCTGCTCGTCAACGGCAAGCCGATCGCACGCGGCGAGGTCGTCGTCATCGATGAGCAGTTCGGCCTGCGGCTCACCCAGGTGCTGACCGCCCCGCCCGGCGGCGGGGGCGAGCCGGTGGACGTCGACGCCGCCGCTCCCGCGGTCGCCGACGGCTCTGCCGGCTAGTACAACGCGCGCCGACCTCAAGCTGGCGCGCCGCGCGCCGAATATCTACAGGAAAGCCCGGCGCAGGGAGCGCCGTGCCGCTCGGTCAGACAAGCAAGGAGCAGGCGTGATGTCACAGCAGGCCAATCAACAGCAGCTGGTCGTGTTCACCCTCGGTGCGGAGCACTACGCGCTCCCCATCCACGCGGTCAACGAGATCATCCGGTACGCGGAGCCGCGCTCGGTCGCGTCGCGCAGCGACTGGGTCCGCGGCGTCATCAGCCTGCGCGGCCGGATCGTCCCCGTGTATGACGTGGCGACACGCCTCGGCCTCACCTCGCAGCTCACCGAGCAGTCGAAGATCGTGATCGTCGAGGCCGGTGCTGAGACCGCCGGCGTCATCGTCGACAGCGTCGAGGAGGTCCTGACGGTCTCCGACGACCAGATCGAGGAGGCCCCGGGCGCGGATTCGACGATGATCGAGGCGATCATTCGCATCGACGATCGGCTGGTCGTGCTCCTGACGCTCAACACCATCTTCGTGACCAGCCCGGACCTGACGGCGGCCGCCTGAGTCACCTCCGGTGGCCGGCACCCGCGCGCCCGATGAGCACCACCACCGACAAGCCCCGCGTCGTCGTCGCCGACGACAGCGCGCTCATGCGCCGGATCGTCTCCAACCTGCTGGCGCGCGGCGGCATGGCGGTCGTCGGCACGGCCAGAGACGGCGACGAGGCCCTCGCCATGTGCGAGACCGAGCAGCCGGACGCGATGACGCTCGACCTGGCGATGCCGGGCCTGGGGGGCATCGACGTGCTCCGCGAGCTGCGGCGGCGCGGGGGCCCGCACATTCCCGTGGTGGTGGTGTCGGCCTTCTCCCCCGCCCACGGCGCGCACGCGGTCGATGCGCTCGCCGAGGGCGCGTTCGAGCTCGTGCCCAAACCGAACAGCACCACTGAGGTGGAGGCATTCGAGCAGAACCTCCTCGGCAAGATCACGCTGGCGACCCGGACCCGGCGGCTGCCGGCGCCATGGCGCCGCCGTCCCGCCGACCATGGCCACGAGCGGCGTCGCCCGCGCGACGGGGTCGCCCGCGCGCTGCTGATCGCCACGTCCACCGGCGGCCCGCGCGCCCTGGCCACGCTGATCCCCGGGCTGCCGGCGCCGCTCGGACTGGGGACGATGATCGTCCAGCACATGCCGGCCGGATTCACGTCGTCGCTGGCCGCACGCCTGGACCGCAGCAGCCGGCTGACGGTCCGAGAGGCACAGGGCGGCGAGACGATGCAGCCCGGCGTCGCGCTCGTCGCGCCCGGCGGCCGGCACCTGCGGCTCGCCGCCGACGGTCAGACGGCCGTGAGCGACGAGGCTCCTCTGGGCGGGCTGCGGCCGCGGGCGGACCTGCTGATCGAGGACGCGGCCGGGCGGTGGGGCGACCGCCTGACGCTGGTCGTCCTCACCGGAATGGGCAACGACGGCCTACGCGGGGCCCAGGCGGTTCGCCGTCACGGCGGACGGATCCTCGTCGAGGCCGAGAGCACCTGCACCGTCTACGGCATGCCGCGCGTCGTCGCCGAGGCCGGCCTCGCCGACGATGTGCTGTCGCTCGACCAGATGGGCGCCGCCATCGCCGCGGAGGTCAACTGATGAGCGCGGTCAGTGCCGTCACCGATGACTACGTCGTGTTCTGCGAGGGCCTGCGCCAGATCTGCGGCGTCGACCTCAGCCAGTACAAGCGCCCGCAGATGGAGCGCCGGCTGCGATCCTTCTTGGCCCGCCAGGGCATCTCCCGTCTCAGCGACTGCCTGGACTCCCTGCGGCGCGACGCGACCGAGCTCGACGCTCTGCTCGACCGCGTGACGATCAACGTCTCGCAGCTGTGGCGCCACCCTGAGCAGTGGATTCGCCTGGAGCGCGATGTGCTGCCGGAGCTGGGGCGGGCCGGTGGGTCGCTGCGCGCCTGGAGCGCCGGCTGCTCATACGGCGCCGAGGCGTTCACGCTGGCCGCCGTGTGCCACAAGGGGATACCGGAGGCGCAGGTCCGGATCCTGGGGACCGACATCGACAGGCGCATGATCGAGCGGGCCAGGGCGGGGTTCTTCAGCGACGACGACGCCCGCGGCGTGGATCCCAGGGAGATGGAGCGCGGCTTCGAACGCGCCCCGGGGGGCTGGCACGCCGGCGACCGATTGCGGCGGATGACGACCTTCGAGCTCGGCGACCTGCTGGCGCTCCGGCCGAAGCCAGCCAGCCAGGACCTGATCCTGTGCCGCAACACCGTCATCTACTTCGCCGAGCCGATCCGCGACGAGCTTCACGCCCGGCTGGCGGCGACGCTGCGACCCGGGGGCTACCTGGTCGTCGGCGCCACCGAGCGGGTCTCCCGGCCTCGCGATCTCAGGCTCGAGATCGCCCACCCCTTCATCTACCGGAAGGCCTGATGGACACCTCCGAATACATGCCGATGTTCCTGGCCGAGGCGCGGGAGCACCTCCAGGAACTGAACCTCACGATCGTGCGCCTGGAGGACAACCCCCGCGACCGCGACACCGTCGATGAGATCTTCCGCATCGCGCACTCCCTCAAGGGGATGAGCGCGACGATGGGCTTCGACCAGATCGCCCGGCTCACGCACGAGATGGAGGACGTCTTCGAACTGCTGCGCCAGCGCAACGACGGCCTTCCCGCCGACGCGATCGACACCGTGCTCGCCTGCCTGGACGCCCTCTCGTCCGCGGTCGACGCGATCGAGGCCGACGGCCAGGAGACGCTGGACCCGGCCGAGCTGATCGAGCGACTGCATGGCCTGGTCCGGGCGCGAACGGCGGAGCAGGAGCTGGCGCGCGCCGGGGGCGCGGCGCCGCCTGACCTGGTGGCGGCCACCGCCGCCGGCGAGCGCGTGATCCACGTCGTGGCGATCCTCGACGAGCGGGTGCTGATGCCCGCGGTGCGCGCCCACATGGTGTTCGCGGCGCTGAGCGAGCACGGCGAGGTGATCGGCGGGATCCCGGAGGACGTCGAGCAGTTCTCCGGGCACCGGATCGAGGCATGGCTCACCTGTGAACACGAGGAGGAGGCGGTCGCCAGGAGCGTCGGCTTCGTCTCGGACGTGATCGGCGTCGAGATCGGCGAGGTGGCCGCTCCGCACGCGCTGCCGGATCCCGAGCCTGCCCCTGAGCCAGAGGTTGAGCTCGAGCCTCAGTCAGAGCCTGAGGCCGTCCCGCCGCCCGCCGCGAATGCCCCGGTCAGCGCCGGAGAGTCGGTGCCGGCGCGCCCCGTGGCTGCTGCGCCCAAGCCACCCTCCGGCACCCGGACGGTCCGTATCGACGCCGAGCGCCTCGACGCGCTGATGCACTCGATGGGCGAGCTGGTCATCCATCGCACCGCCGTGGAGGCGCTGACCGACGGCCTCGACGTTCCCGGGCTCCAGCAGGCGATGCAGGAGCTGACGCGGAGCTCGCAGGCGCTGCAGTCCATGGTCATGCAGGTCCGCATGATCCCGGTCGACATCGTGTTCCTGCGGTTCCCGCGCCTGGTGCGCGACCTGTCCTCGAAGCTCGGCAAGGAGGTCAAGCTCGACCTCGTCGGCTCGGAGACGGAGCTGGATCGGACGGTCGTCGACGCGCTCGGCGACCCGCTCGTGCACCTCGTCCGCAACTCGCTGGACCACGGGCTCGAGCCGGTCCAGGAGCGCCGAGCCGCCGGCAAGCCGGAGGTGGGGACGTTGCAGATCTCGGCCCGCCACGCCGGCAGCAGCGTCGTGATCGAGGTGCGAGACGACGGGCGCGGCATCGACCCGGAGGCGATCGCGCGCAAGGCGCTGTCCGCCGGCCTGATCGACGCCCAGGCCGCGGCCGAGATCACCATGAAGAGCGCGATCGAGCTCCTGTTCGCCCCCGGCTTCTCGACCGCAGAGGCGACGAGCGACATCTCCGGCCGGGGGGTGGGGATGGACGCGGTGCGGGCCAAGATCCGCGAACTCGGCGGCGAGGTCGTGATGGAGTCGATCCAGGATGAGGGGACGATGGCCCAGATCCGGCTGCCGCTGACGCTGGCCATCGTCTCCGCATTGCACGTCGACGTCGCCGGCGACCCCTATGCCATTCCGCTCGATCGCGTGGAGCGCACGCTGAGGCTGTCCGAGCAGACGGTGCGCTCGGTGGCCGGGCGCCGGATGCTCGTGCTCGACGACGGCGTCCTCCAGCTGCTCGCGGGGTCGGAGGTCTTCGGCCGCGTCCCCCGGGGAGACCACGAGTTCGTCGTGATCGTCCGCACCCAAGAGCAGCGGCTTGCCATCTCGGTCGACGACCTGATCGGCCAGCGCGAGCTCGTTACGCGTCCGCTGCCGCCGGTCGTCTCCAGCGTGGAGCCGGTCTCCGGCGGGGCGGCACTGGCCGACGGCCGGATCGCGCTGATCGTCGACTGCGACGCGCTGGGAGCGCTGACCCGGGGCGTCGGTCGCCGCGGCACCGGCATCCGCTCAGCGCCTGAGCCCTCGACCGCCTCCGGATCCGGACGAGCGGCGGCATGACCCAACGACGACCCTCAGGAGAAACCGTGAACCCGTCCCTGTCCGACGTCCAGCTCGACGCGCTGCGGGAGCTGGCCAACATCGCCTCCGGCACCGCGGCCACCGCGCTGTCGCAGATGCTGGCGCGCGTCGTGGAGATCAACGTGCCCCGGGCGTTGGCGCTGCCGCCGGCAGACGCCGTCGAGGCGTGCGGCGAGCCGGAGGCCCATGTGGCCGGCGTCGTCGTGTCGATCCGGGGGGACATCGACGGCCTGGTGCTGCTGCTGATCCCCTACCAGCACGCGGAGAGACTGTGCGGGCTGCTGGGGGTCGCGGCCCACACCGAGGTGGGGGACTCGGCACTGCGGGAGATCGGCAACATCCTCGCCACCTGCTACCTCAACGGCCTGGTAGCGATGACGGGGCTGACCATCGAGCCCTCACCGCCGCAGCTGCACACCGACATGCTGGGCGCGATCGTGTCGACGCTGCTGATCGGCGCGGCCGGCACCGACGAGCTGGCGCTGGTGCTGGACTCCGAGCTCGAGGTCTCCGGCGAGCCCTGCTCCATCTCCTTCCTGCTGCTGCCGACCGCCGGACAGATCTCCGACCTCCTGGCCCCGCTCGGCCTGGCCGAGCCACCGGCCTGACCATGCCACCGGCCCGCATGGGAGAAATGGTCGTTTCCGCCACCCCCACAGATGAGCTGATCGCTCTGGGCCTCGGCTCGTGCATCGGCCTGGCCATCGTCGACCGCACCGCCGCCGTGGCCGGACTGGCGCACATCGTGCTGCCGAAGAGCCATCCCGGAGGCGAGCGTGGCAAGTTCGCCGATACCGCCGTGCCGCAACTGGTGCGGGGAATCCGCGAGGCCGGCGGAGTGGTCCGGCGGATGGAGGCGGCGATCGCCGGAGGCGCTCGGATGTTCGAGATGAGCGGGGGCTTGGACATCGGCTCTCGCAACGAGCACGCGGTCCGCGCAGCGCTGGCGGCGGCGAAGATCGCATTGCGCGCGAGCGAGACCGGCGGCAACCAGGGCCGCACCATCCGGATACGGGTCGGCGAAGGCCTCGTCACCGTCCGGGCCGCCGGGCAAGCACCGGTGACGTTGCTCGGTGGCACGCATCACGGACCGGCCGACGGCGTCAACCCACCCGCCACGAGGGCCGCCGCCGTGCGCGCCGCGGGCGCCGAGCATGCCGGGACGGTCCGGAGGCTGCGGCCCGCCGTGTCAACCACAGGAGCGCAGTCATGACCGAGATGCTGACGCCGGACAAGATCGCCGAGCTCGTCGATGCGGCCAAGCAGGGGCAGCTGCCGGATCCGAGCGCAGCCCTGAAGAGCCAGCGGCGCGGCCACCGGCTGCGCACCGTCGATTTCAGCCGCCCCACCAAGTTCTCCGCCGACCAGCAGCGGCGGATCACCCGCGCCACCGAGACCTTCTGTCAGACGGCGAACACGCGTCTGTCGACGGAGCTGCGCTTCCCGGTCGAGCTCGAGGTGCTCAACACCGTGCAGCTGACATGGTCGGCGGCCCAGACCCAGCTGCCCTCCAACTCGCTGTCGGCCCTGCTGGAGGTCGAGCCGATCGGCACGCAGATGGTGCTGACCGCCGAGTTGCCGTTCGTACTGGCGGCCCTGGAGTGTCTGCTCGGCGGCTCGCCGGAGCGGCCCCCGCGCGACCGCCGCATGAGTGAGATCGACTGGAGCCTGACCCGGCGCCTGTTTGACTCGATGATCCATCCCCTGTCGCTCATCTGGCAGGAGCTCGGCGGGGTGACGCTCCGAGCCGGCGAGATCGACCCGCACGACGCCGGGCAGGTGGCGTCGGTCTCCGAGCCGACGTTCACCGTCCTCATCGAGTGCCGCATCGCCAAGCAATCCTTCGCGCTGGGGCTGCTGATCCCGTGGATCGCCATCGAGCCGGTCGTCGAGACGATCTCCGGGCTGCACGACGGCCGCCAGCTGGAGGAGGCGGCCAAGGCCTCTCCGATGCAGCGGGCGATGTCGTCGGTGCCGGTCAAGCTCCGCGCCGAGGTGGCGTCCGTGGATCTCCAGGTGCGAGACATCCTCGCGCTCGCGCCGGGCAGCGTGGTCAAGTTCGGCACGCCCGCGCAGGACGGCGTGATCCTGTTCGCCGAGAGCGTGAGGCTGGCGCGCGCGCAGCCGGGATCCCATGGGCCCCGCCGGGCCGTGCAGATCTGCGGACCTGAGGGAGAGAGCCGATGAGCGCCGCCGACATGACCCAACGCGACGCCCTGCTGCGTCTCGGCGCTTCGACCGCCGAGGCGGTCGCGCAGGTCCTGGAGATGTTCGCCCCCGGGGCGGTGGAGCGTGGCGACGTCAGCGTCATGCAGGAGGGTGCGTCGCCGTTTGCCGACGTCCCGGCAGGCTCCGTCGCCGCCAGCGTCTCCTACGTCGACGGCGTCACCGGCGCGAACGTCTTCGTCATGACGGGCACCGGGGTTCGCAGGCTCGCTCAGGCCATGGGGATGCCTCCGCCCGGGGACGGCGAGGACCCGAGCGCCCCGTCGGAGCTCGAGCTGTCCGCCGTCGGCGAGGCCTCCAACCAGATGATGGCGGCGGCGGCCAGCGCGATCGGCGTGGTGATCGGCCAGGAGATCGAGATCTCCCCGCCGGACATCCAGGTCCTGACCGACCCGGTTGGAGCCTCGGACATCTACGGCACCTCGCCTCACGCCACCTCGACGACCTTCCTCATCGCCGGGGAGGCCTGCCGGCTGATCCAGCTGGTTCCGGCGGCGTTCCTGGTGCGCATGGCACGCGCCCTCGATGAGCTCGACGAGATACCGGACGGCCCCATCGACGGGGGCGCCGCCGTCCAGTCCGGCAGCGAGGCCCAGGGCACGGCGCTGGAGGAGGCGCTCGCGGAGATCAAACTGCGCGTCTGGGCCGAGCTCGGTCGTACCCATCTCCCCCTCGGCCACGCCCTCGGACTTCCGCTCGGCTCCGTCGTGGAGCTCAACCAGGAGGCGGAGGCGCCGATCGACCTGTTCGTCAACGGCGTTCGCTTCGCTCAAGGTCATCTGATCGTCACCGACGACGGCGAGTGGGCGTTCCGGTGCGACGTCGTCGGAGGCCGCACGGCCGCCGATGCCGCTCTTGCCTCCTCCCCACCTCCCCTCAAACCAGAAGGAGCAGTTAGCTGATGGCCCGAGTACTCGTAGTCGACGACGCCGCGTTCATGCGCAAGGTCGTGAGCGACGCGCTCGCCTCCGGCGGCCATGACGTGATCGGCGAGGCAGGAAATGGCGTGGAGGCAATCGACCGCTTCCGCGAGCTCAAGCCGGAGCTGACGATGCTGGACATCACGATGCCGGAGAAGACCGGGCTCGAGGCGCTCGCCGAGATCATGACGATCGACCCCAGCGCCCGGGTCCTGATGTGCTCGGCGCTCGGCCAGGAGTCGAAGGTGATTGAGTCGATCAAGCTCGGCGCCAAGGACTTCGTGGTCAAGCCGTTCCAGCCGGAGCGCCTCCTGGAGGCGGTCGGCAAGGCGCTCGCCTAGACCGCGCGCTGCTCGGCCGGGCGGCCCCGCGCCGCCCGTCCGATCCCCAGCCCTCTCTCGGCTAAAGGCCAGGCCGGGATCGGCCGATCAAGAGGGTGACTTTCCCTCGAAGTCACCCTCGATGCGGTCCATCACGTTGACACGTGGCGTTGCCCTGGGCGGCGCCCTCACGCTCCTGTGCGCCCAAGCGGCGCAGGCCGCCGCCACCCCGGCGGCCGAGAACACGCCGATCCACCTGGGCGCCGGAGGCACGGCCCACGCTGCCGCCAGCGGTGGCAGCTCCAGCATCCTCCGGACGATCATCGCGCTCGTCGTCGTGATCGCGATCATCTACGGGATCGCCCGGATCCTCCGGGCGTTCAAGGGTCGCGACGCGGTGCGGGCCAGCGGCAGCGGGCTCGCCCAGATCGCGACGCTGCCCCTCGGCCCCAACCGCTCCGTCGCCCTGGTGCGCGCCGGTCGCGACATCGTCCTCGTCGGCGTGGCCGAGCAGGGCGTCACCGCGCTGAAGACCTATACGGAGGCCGAGGCCATCGCGAACGGGATCGAGATCCCCGAGCAGGCGCCGGCCGACTTCGACGTCGCCGAGCGCCCGCTCGACCGGCTGCTGGAAGGACTTCGGCGCCTGACGGTGCGGTCATGAAGATCGACTCCTCCAACGCACTTCAGATCCTCGTCCTGGTCGGAGGGCTGTCGCTGATCCCGGCGATCCTGTTCACCGTCACCGGCTTCACCCGGATCCTCATCGTCCTGGGCTTCATCCGCTCCGCGTTGGGCACGACGTCGACGCCGCCCAACCAGGTGCTCGTCGGCATCGCGCTGTTCCTGACGCTGTTCGTGATGTCGCCGACGATCGGCGCGATCAAGAAGGATGCCTGGGAGCCGCTGCAGCATCACCAGATCCAGATGTCGACCGCCATCACCCGGGCGGAGGAGCCACTGCGCGAGTTCATGTTCCGGCAGGTGGGCGCCAACGACCTGTCGCTGTTCGTCAACCTGTCACACATCAAGACGCCGCAGACCCGGGCGCAGGTGCCGACCTACGTGCTCATCCCCGCGTTCATCATGAGCGAGCTCAAGACGGCGTTCCAGATCGGCTTTCTCATATTCCTCCCGTTCCTGATCATCGATCTGATCGTCTCCTCGACGTTGATGAGCGTCGGCATGGTGATGCTGCCACCGACATTCATATCGCTCCCGTTCAAGATCCTGCTGTTCGTCCTGGTGGACGGCTGGGATCTGATCACGCGCTCGCTCATCCAGAGCTTCCACTGACCGTTTCACTCCCTACCCGTTCACCGTTATGAGTCAGGACACAGTTGTCAGCCTCGCGACGCAGGCGATGACACTCGCCATCGAGGTCGGCGGCCCGATGATGCTCGTCGGCCTGATCATCGGCCTGGTGGTCAGCATCTTCCAGGCCGTGACCTCCATCCAGGAGCAGAGCCTGTCGTTCATTCCGAAGATCATCGGGCTCGGGGCGCTGATCGTGATCCTGGGGCCGTGGATGCTCGACCAGCTGGTCAACTACGCCCAGAACCTCTACATGTCGATCCCGCAGGTGATCGCCGGCGGATGAGCCAGCTGTCACTCAACACGCTGCTGCACCAGATGGGGAGCGCAAACGTCACCGGGTTCTTCCTCGTCCTCGCGCGCGTGAGCCCGCTGTTCGTGCTGGCGCCGCTGTTCTCGTCGGCGATGATGCCGCCCAAGGTCCGCAGCGTGGTGGCGGTCGGATTGGCGATCGGCCTGACCCCGATCGCCGTCCACGGCCAGCCGATCCCCACCGACCCGCTGGCGGTGACGGGTCTGCTGGTCATCCAGCTGCTCGTGGGACTGGCCTTCGCCATCGCGGTCGGAGCCGTGTTTGCGGCGATCGAGGCGGCGGGATCGATCACCGACCTGGTGGCCGGGTTCTCCTACGGGTCGATCGTGGATCCCGTCGACAACACCCAGGGCGGTGTGATGAGCACGCTGTACGGGCTGGTCGGCCTGGCGATGTTCGTCGCCATCGGCGGTGACGCCTGGACGCTGCGCGGCATGGCTCGCACCTTCACGCTCGTGCCGCTGACCAAGGCGCCGCGGATCGGAAGCCTGACCTCCGGCGTCGAGCAGGCGGCCGCCTCCATCTTCGTCTCGGCCCTCGAGGTCGCGGCACCCGTCCTGCTGGCGCTGCTGATCACCGATGTCGCCTTCGGCATGGTGTCGCGCATCGTCCCGCAGCTCAACGTGTTCGCCGTTGGCTTCCCGATGAAGGTCGGCGTGGCGATGCTGGTGGTCAGCGCGGCGCTGCCCTTCATCGGCGGCTTCATGAGCTCGCAGATCTCAAACGCGGTCGTCACCGCGCTGAACACGATCTGACATGGCCGACGACAGAACCGAGAAGGCCACTCCCAAGCGCCTGCGCGAGGCACGCAAGAAGGGGGAGATCGCCAAGAGCACCGAGCTCAGCGGCGCCGCGGTGCTGATGGCCGGCCTGGCCGGGATCATGTTCCTGGGGCCCAAGGTGGTTGCGGGCGCCTCCGGAGCGATGCGGACGGCGTTCGCGACGATCGCCAAGCCCGGCGAGGTCAGCTCAGGCGCCGGGCTGCACGGCCTGATGGAGATCGGCCTGAAGACGCTCGAGTCGACGGTCGCGCCGATCATCGGCATCTGCGTCGCGTGCGTGGTGGTGGCCAACGTCTCCCAGACCCGCGGCCGGATGTCGATGGCCGCGCTCAAGCCGGACTTCCGCCGGCTCAATCCGGTCACGGGCTTCAAGCAGATCTTCGGCAAGCGCGTCGGCTTCGAGCTGGCCAAGGTGCTGGCCAAGGTCTCCGTCGTCGGCGCCATGGCGGCGATGAGCCTCGTCCCGCAGATCACCCAGCTGGGCGCCAACGTCGGCACGACGCCGGGGGCGCTCGGCAGCCTGCTCAGCTCCGGCGCGAAGTCGATCATCGAACGCGTCCTGATCGTCTACGTCCTGATCGCGCTCATCGACTTCATCCACGCGCGCCGCCGGCACTCGAAGCAGCTCAAGATGACCAAGCAGGAGGTCAAGGACGAGTTCAAGCAGACGCAGCTGCCGCCGGAGGTCAAGGCGGCGCTGCGCCGCCGCCAGCAACAGGCGGCCCGCGCGCGCATGATGGCGGCGGTACCGACGGCCGACGTCGTCGTCACCAACCCCACGCATTACGCCGTCGCCCTGCGTTACGACGGCAACCTGCCGGCCCCCGTGGTGGTGGCCAAGGGCAAGAACCTGGTGGCCGTCCAGCTCCGCCGCATCGCCACCGAAAACAACGTCCCCATCGTTCCTGATCCGCCGCTGGCGCGCTCGCTGCACGCCTCCGTGGAGATCGACCGGATGATCCCGGCCGAGCTCTACGCCGCCGTGGCCCAGGTCCTCGCCTTCGTCTACAGGCTGGCCGGCCGCGGGAGGATCGCCGCCTAATGGATCGCACCGTTCGCACCCTGCTCAAGCACACCGACCTGCTCGCCGCCATCGGTGTGGTGATGGTGGTGACGATGCTCGTCGTCCCGCTGCCGTCGATGATCCTCGACCTGATGATCACCCTGAACATCTCAGGGGCACTGGCCATCGTGGTGGCGACGATGTACATCAACAAGGCGCTGGAGTTCTCGTCGTTCCCCACGTTGTTGCTGCTGACGACGATGTTCCGGCTGGCGATCAACGTCTCGGTCACCCGCCTGGTGCTCACGACCGGCGACGCCGGGAGCGTCGTGCGCGACTTCGGCCAGTTTGTCGTCGGCGGCAACGTCGTCATCGGCCTGGTCATCTTCCTCATCCTCGTCGTGATCCAGTTCGTCGTCGTCACCAACGGCGCCGGCCGGGTCGCCGAGGTCTCGGCCAGGTTCACCCTTGATGCCATGCCCGGCAAGCAGATGGCGATCGACGCCGACCTCAACGCCGGTCTCATCACCGACGAGCAGGCCCGCGAGCGCCGTTCGGAGATCGCCCGCGAAGCCGACTTCTACGGCGCCATGGACGGTGCATCGAAGTTCGTCAAGGGCGACGCCACGGCCGCGGTCGTCATCACCGCCATCAACCTCATCGGCGGCATCGTCGTCGGCGTGCTCCAGCATCACCAGGGCATCAGCACCGCCACGCACCACTACTCCCTGCTGACGGTCGGCGACGGTCTGGCCGCCCAGATCCCAGCTCTGCTGATCTCGGTGGCCACCGGCATCATCGTGACCCGCAGCGGATCCAAGAGCGACCTGGGCACCGAGCTGGCCACCCAGATCCTGGGGCAGAAGAAGGCACCGCTCGTGGCCGGCGGCGCCGTGATCGCCTTCGCGATGGTCCCGGGGCTCCCGAAGATCCCCTTCCTGCTGATCGGCGGCACGCTCTTCGCCATCGGCTGGGCGCTGCGCAAGAACGGCATCGAGGCGTTCACGCCCCAGGCCGCCGCCGCGGCGCTGCCCGCCGCCGCCGAGCAGTCGCCGCAGGCAGCCCCGCGCGACGAGGTGATGAAGGAGCTGCCGATCGACCCGCTGGAGCTCGGCATCGGCTTTGGCCTGGTGCCGCTCGTGGACCGGGGCTCCGGCGGATCGCTGGTGCGCCGGATCTCGCTGATCCGGCGGCAGATCGCCGGCGAGCTCGGCATGGTCATCCCCCCGGTCCGCATCCACGACGAGGTGGACCTCGACTCCCATGAATACGTGTGCAAGGTGCGCGGGACCGAGGTGGCCCGGGGACGCGTCATGGCGGGGCACAAGCTGGCGATGGACCCGGGCGACGCCGTGGGCAACCTGTCCGGCATCCCCACGACCGAGCCGGCGTTTGGGCTGCCGGCGGTGTGGATCGCCGACGCCCAGCACTCCGAGGCCGAGGCGCTCGGCTACACGGTGGTCGACGCCGAGTCCGTGATCATCACCCACCTGACCGAGACGATCCGCACGCACGCGGCGCAGCTGCTCACGCGTCAGGACGTCCGCCAGCTGCTCGACCAGCTGAAAGGTTCCAATGAGGCGGCGGTCAACGAGGTGGTGCCGGACATCCTGTCGCTCGGCGAGATCCAGCGTGTCCTGCAAACCTTGTTGTCGGAGGGCGTCTCGATCAGGGATCTGGGCGCTATCGTCGAAGCAGTGGGAGACAAGGCGCGGATCACCCGTGACGCCGGACTCCTGGCAGAGTACGCGCGGCAGGCACTGGGCCGCGCCATCACCGCCCCCCACCTCGGTGCCGACCACACTCTCCGTGCGATAACCCTCGATCCAGCGATTGAGCAAGAAGTGGCCACCTCGATCACCCAGACGACCGACGGCGAGTACCTGGCGCTGGAGCCCGCCCGCGCCCAGGCGCTCCTGGGCGCCGTGCGCAGCCAATCCGATCACGCGTCCGCGCTGGGCGGAATCCGCCCCGTGCTCCTGTGCTCTGCCCGCGTGCGCCGCCACCTGCGTCGGCTCGTCGAGGCGGCGGTGCCGCACCTGGCGGTCTGCTCGTATAACGAGATCGCCCCCGGCATCAGCGTCGAGACGGTTGGGGTGATCAGCGCGTGAGCGAGGAGTTCGGCTCGTTTCCTGCACCGGGAGATCCTGAGCAGGACGACGCCGGCCGCGTGCGTGTGCGCACCTATCGCGGCCGCACGATCGAGGAGCTGATCCCGCGGATCCGCGCCGAGCTGGGCCCGGACGCGATCATCCTGCGCGAGCGTGAGGGACTGACCGGAGGCATCGGCGGGTTCTTCGCGCAGCGCTGCGTCGAGATCGACGCCCAGGCCGCGCCTCGGCTGAGCGTGTACGACGACGACTTCGACGAGGAGGAGCTCGAGGACGAGGAGTACGACGACGAACCGGTTGCCCCTCCCGCCTCAGAGACGGCGCCACCCCTCGCCCGGGCGCCGGCGCCGCCCCCCGCTCCGGCCGACCCGCCCGCGCGGCCCGCAGCGCCGTTCCTCGACGAGGCGTCGTTTGCCGCGCGCCTGGAGGAGGCCACGTTCGCGACCGAGCAGGAGCCCGCGCCGGCGGTCCGGCGCGCTCCCGAGCCTCCGCGCCCGCCCGCGCCGACGTTCATCGCCTTCGACGAGCTGGGAGACGACGAGCCGGAACCCGCTCCGGAGCCGGTGGCCGAGGCGACTCCTGAGCCCGAGCCAATCACCGGCGTCCCGCCGGCCTCACGTCCGGACCAGTACGGACTCATCGACCTCGCCGAGATCGGCGGGGAGGAACCGGCCGGACCGGCGGCAGCCGCGCCCGAGCCGGAGCCGGCGGACGTGAAGCCGGACCCCAGCGCGCCGTGGATGACCTTCGCCGAGCAGGTGGCGCCCGCCATCCCGGAGCGGCCCGCTCCCGCTCCCCGGGCGCCCGCGCCCCCCGCGTCGGCCGCGCCGCCTCCACCGGCCGCGCCGCCGTCCGCCCCCGGCTCGACGGGCTGGCCCCCGTCCTCGGTGTACGGCCCGCGGCGCCGCGGCGGCATCCTGCCGGCGGCGGAGCGGATGCTCCGGGCGGCGCTGGAGGCCACCGCCGCGGCCAATGAACGGCGCAACCTGGAGCTCCAGGCCCGCGCCGAGTCCGCGGCGTCGCAGCTGCCGCCCCCGTTCGCCCAGCCGCCGCCCCCCGCAGCCGCACCGGGACCGGTCCCCGCCGCCCCGCCATCCTCTCCGGCGCCGGCCGCCAGCCCGCCGGCACCGGCGCCTCATCCGGAGCCGGAGGCCGACGATCGCGCCCGCCGGCGGGCGGAGGAGCACCGGCGAGAGGCTCAGTTGCAGGAGCGGCTGGTTCAGTCTGGCATCAGCCCCCGCCGGGGCGCCACGATCGTCTCCGCCGCCATCTCCCGGCGCGGTCCGTTCAGCGGCGACAGCGAGCTGATCGATCAGGTCCGGTCGGCGATCGTGTCAGCCCTTCCGGCGCCGAGACCGGTTCCGAGACGGGGTGCGATCGCCGTCGTCGGCGCCGGTGGCTCAGGCAAGACCCGGTGCGTCGCCGCGCTCGCAGCGGCATACGCCGACGCGGGGATCCCGGTCAGCGTCGCCAGCTTCGGCGGACCGGCGAGAGAGGACGAGCTCGGCGAGCTGCTCCACGGCCAGGAGGTCAACGTCATCCCGGCCATGCGGACGAGAGCCACCGCACGCGCTGTCGCCTCGGTGCGCGAAGAGGCGCTGGTGATCATCGACACGGCCTCGGCAACCCCCGGTGACGATTCGACCGTCGACGTCATCGCGGAGGCATTGCGCAGCTTCGAGCTGGATGCGATCTACCTCGCCGTTCCGGCCACGGTCAGCCTGCCCGCCGGCCTGAAGCTGGTCGACGGCTTCTCGGCCTTCGACCTCACCGGGCTCATCGCCACCCACCTGGATGAGACCGACGAGCTGGGGGTGATCGCCGAGCTGGCGATCCAGACCGGAACCGCCGTCGCCTACACCCACACCGGCTTGGATCTTCAGAACGCGATCGCATCTGCCGATGCAGTGGACATCGCAACGTCTCTTCTCTCCGGGTCCAACTAGATGAGTACGCACGCCAACACCGCAACGAATGTGCGATCCCTGCCGGGCGAGGGACAGGGGAGGCTCACGACGCCGGGTGGCGAGCAGCTGCCTGTCCGGACGTTCAAGCGGGGCCGCGACGTCGTGCTGGTCGTGCTCGTCCAGAGCGATGCTCATGCCGAGGATGAGCGGGTCCCGTCGGCCGAGCTCGAGTACACCTCCGTGCGCGGGGTCGTCCGGCTCCACGGCGAGGCCGTCTTCGAGGACACGTCGCTCATCCGCTTCGAGGCTGCGGGTGAGGCCGATGTCAGCCAGCGCCGCTCGTTTGTCCGCGTCACCGCCCCGCAGGCGGTCACACTCGAGACCGAGGACACCGGAGAGCGCGTCGCCCACACGGTGGACGTGAGCGGCGGTGGCATGCTCCTCACCGGCGCCGAGGCACTGGAGCCGGACCAGCACGTGCGCTTCGCCATGGCCCTGGGTCAGTCCGACGCGCCCATCGAGGGCCTGGCCCGGGTCGTCCGGATCCGCGATGACGGCAAACGCGCGCTGGTGTTCGAGGCGATCGACGACGAGGACCGTCAGCGCCTGATCCGGTTCGTGTTCGAGTGCATGCGCGCGGCCCGCGCGCGGACACGCGGCGACTGGCTGTAGCCGGCGCAGGACACCAGTCATGGCCAAGAATGACAAGACCGCGGTCAAGAAGGGCAAGACCGACAAGACCAAGGGCGGCAAGAAGGTCAACAAGGGCAAGGGAGCCACCGAGGCCGGCATCAGCGTCGCCGGACACCCGCGGGCCGCCGCAGGGGTCAGGCGGGCCAAGGGCATGGGCGGAACCGGCTTCTTCCTCATCGCGGGCTATCTCTCGTACAAAGCCGGCGTGCCACCGGATCAGGTCGCTCTGCGAGCCCTGGCGTTCGGCATCGCCGGCTACATGCTGGCCTGGGCGTGCTCGGTGACGATCTGGCGTCACCTCGTCCTGGCCGAGCTCCGCGCCGCCGTGGAGAGCGGGCGCGCGACCTTCCAGGACCGTGCGCCGAACCAGCCCGCTCCGCCCCCGTCGGCAGGAGAGCCGGGCCCAGAAACCGAATAGGTTGAGCGCCGGCCATGGATCCGATTCATCCGATCGTTCCGAAGGCGCCACCAATTGCAGCGGTGACTCCCGCGCCCGGCATCGCGAGGGTCCAGCAGC
Organism: Solirubrobacteraceae bacterium; assembly: GCA_035551855.1. Lineage (GTDB taxonomy): Bacteria > Actinomycetota > Thermoleophilia > Solirubrobacterales > Solirubrobacteraceae > Palsa-465. The sequence continues at coordinate 40,458 of DASZMK010000075.1, read as the reverse complement.
GTGAAGAACGGGAGCGCCAGGCAGCAGCTCGCCGGCGCCAGGCCGACGCCGGCCGTCGCGAACAGAAGCGCGAGCCCGGCGCTCGCTACCGAGACGTCGAGGAGTTCGACGACCCTGGTGACGACGAGCACCCGCACGTCGACGTCACCGTGTGAGTGACGGGCGTGAGGCTGGGTGAGGCGGAGCGTCCAGTCAACCCTGGACGCCTGACGATCGTTCTCAAGTCGTCGCGCCAGACGTCGATAACCGTGGTGACCGGCCGCAAGGAGCAGCCGGGGGACAACTAAACAACCACACCACGGAGGTGTCTTACATGTCCCTTTCGATTCTCACCAACATCGCGGCGATGAACACTCAGCAGAACCTGCTGAAGTCGAGCAGCGCCGTGGCGACGTCAATGTCGCGTCTGTCCTCCGGACTGCGCATCAACACCGCCGCCGACGATGCCGCCGGGTACGCGATCTCGCAGGGTCTGACCTCTCAGATCAACGGCCTGGACCAGGCGAGCCGCAACACCAACGACGCCGTCTCGATGGTGCAGACGGCTTCGAGCTCGCTGAACAACATCCAGAACATGCTGCAGCGCGTGTACGAGCTGGGAGTCCAGTACTCCAACGGCTCGAACTCGTCCACCGACAAGCAGGACATCCAGGCCGAGGTCAACCAGCTGACCGACGAGATCGCCCGTCAGCAAACCTCGTCCAACTTCAACAACATCAACCTGCTCAACGGCACCGCCGGTGGCTCTGGCACCGTGACCTTCCAGGTCGGCGCCAACGCCGCTGACACCCTCACCGCGACGTTCTCGAGCGTCGAGGGCACGCTGAGCACGGCCGCCGGCTTCACCAACTGGGGTGCCGGCAACGTGGCCATCGACCTGAGCCAGAGCACGGCTCTGACGAGCCTCACCTGCGCGATCAACGCGATCTCCACACAGGCGGCGACGCTGGGCGCGGTCCAGAACCGTCTCCAGTACACGTCGGACTCGATCTCCTCGACCGAGCAGAACCTGTCGGCGTCCAACAGCCAGATCAAGGACGTCAACATGGCGCAGGAGATGACCACCCTGACCCAGCAGCAGATCCTGGAGCAGGCGGGTACATCGATGTTGGCCCAGGCCAACAGCCAGCCGCAGCTCATCCTGAAGCTCCTCGGCTGATTCATCCTTCGTCTGGCCGGGCGGCGCCTGAGGCGCCGTCCGGACGGGCGAACCCAAGCCTTCGGCTCGCGTGGGCCGGCGCCGTCACCGGCCGCCGCCGACACGGACCACCCAAGCTCGACTGCGGCAGCTCGGCTGTCCGCCGCGAGAACAACCGCCTCGCGCTCACCCCAGGTCGCAAACCACGCGAGGCTACATCGAAGATCCGATCCATCGAGGGAACGGTTGGGGGAGACGGGCTGCTGTGCGGCCCGTCTCCCCCGTTTAACGGCCGGGATCGGCATCCGCTTGAACGCTGCACATTCTCAAGGCGGGCGCGCCGGTGCCGATCATCCCGGGGGATGGCCACCGACTCGCCCCACGTCTCCATCATCATTCCCCTCACCGGCGGCGCGGCGCAGGCGCTCCGATGCTTTCAGGGCGTCGCCGCCCTTCCCGCGGCCCCGCCTTATGAGGTGATCGTCGTCGACAACGCGTCTGTCGGCCTCGAGCCGCTACTGGCCCAACTCGACGGCGACGTCCAGGTCGTCCGCAGCGAACGCCGCACCAGCTTCGCCGCCGCCCTGCAGCTCGGTGCCGGGCGCGCCGCCGCCGACCGGCTCGTCCTCATCCGGGATGCCGCGGTTCCCGGGGCCGACTGGCTGGCCCCGCTGGTGTCCGCACTCGACGACGCGTCCATCGGCATGGCCGCGAGCGTCGACGCCGCCGACCACCGGCGCCCGGTGCTGGCCGCGTGGGCGGCGGCCGTCATGACCGGGCACCTGCACACTCTCGATGCCACGGCCATCGATGACCACCACGTGCTCGGGGCACTCGCCCTGGCGGCGGCGGAGCGTGGCCTGACGGTCACGCAGGTGCCGGAGAGCTCCATCGCCGCGCCCGGCGTTCGCAACAGCGCCGCGCGCCGGGCCCCCGGCGAGCCACCGGAGCTGACGATCGTCATCCCCACGCTGGACGCGACCTCGGACCGCGTCCGGGGCTGCCTGCAGGCGATCGATGCCGTGACCGACGTCGCCCATGAGGTCGTCATCGTCGACAACGGTGCGCCACCGCAGGGCTTCACCGCCCCCGTCAACGCCGGATTGCGCGCGGCGCGCACCCCGTACGTGGTCGTGATGAACGATGACGTCGAACCGCTGCCGGGATGGTGGGAGCCGCTTCGCGACACGATCGACGCCGGGGCGGCGGTGGCGTTTCCCTTGACCATCGACGGCGCGATGCGTACCGACTTCGCCGCCTGGTGCTTTGCCATGGGCGCGGAGACCGTGAAGCTGTTCGGTCACAGCCCGGGCGAGTTCTTCGATCCGGCGCTGGTCATCTGGTATCAGGACACCGATCTTCTGCTGGCGCTTCGACGGGCCGGGCGGCCACCCGTGCTCGTCAGCGACGCACGCATCCGCCATGGCCTGTCTCAGACGGTCGCCACCGATGATCCGCGGCTGAGCACCTGGGTGCGAGCGCAGGTGGCGCGCGATGAGCGCGTCTTCACCGAGAAGCAGTCCCGGCTGCGGGTCGCGACTGCGTCCGCCTGACCGTCTGATTGGTCAAGTACTCACCCACGCCGCCGATCACTGCCCCATGGACACGTTCGATGTGCTGGTCGTCGGCGCCGGGTTCGCCGGCTCTGTGTGCGCACGACGCATGGCTGAGGAGCACGGTCTGCATGTGCTGGTGGTCGACCGGCGCCGTCACATCGGGGGCAACGCCTTCGATTCCCTGGATGAGCACGGAGTGCTGCGTCACAGCTACGGCCCGCACATCTTTCATACCAACTCCTCGCGGGTGAGCGACTTCCTGTCGCGGTTCACCGAGTGGCGTGTGTACGAGCACCGGGTGGTGGCCGAGGTCGATGGGCGGTTCGTGCCCATCCCCATCAACCGGACGACCGTGCAGGCCCTCCATGCCGTCGACCTGGCCGACGAGGAGGCGACGAGCGCGCACCTGAACTCACTCGCCGAGCCGCGCGCCGAGTTGCGCAACTCCGAGGACGCGGTCGTCGCCAAGGTGGGACGGGACCTGTACGAGCGGCTGTTCCGTGGCTACACGCGCAAGCAGTGGGCGCTTGATCCCGGCGAGCTCCACGCCTCGGTGTGCGCCCGGATCCCCGTCCGCACCGACAACGACGACCGCTACTTCACCGACGAGTTCCAGAAGATGCCGGCGGACGGGTACACGGCGATGTTCGAGCGCATGCTCGACCACCCCAACATCGAGGTCCGCACCGGGACCGCCTATGACGACGTGCGCGACGACGTCAGCGCGTGCCAGCTGGTGTGGACGGGTCCGATCGACGCGTTCTTCGGCCATCGCTTCGGCAGGCTGCCGTACCGCAGCCTGCGCTTCGAGTACGAAACCCGCGCCACACCCGGCGCCCGGCTCGCCCAGCCCGTGGGCACTGTCAACTACCCCAACGAGCGAATCCCCTACACGCGGGTGACCGAGTTCCGTCACCTCACCGGTCAACTGGCCGACGTGAGCACGCTCGCCTACGAGTTCCCGGTGGCCGAGGGTGACCCGTACTACCCCATCCCCCGCCCCCAGAACCGCGAGCTGTATCGCGCATACGAGGCCCTGGCCAAAGGGCGCTCTGACGTTCTGTTCGTCGGCCGGCTGGCGCGCTACCAGTACCTCAACATGGATCAGGTTGTTGGGGCAGCGCTGGTTGCGGTCGATCGGTGGGCCGCCGCCCGCGCCGACCAGCCGCTCGCGGTCGCCGTCGCGGCCTGAGCCTTGAGCCTGGGCCGGTTCGGCCCGGGCATCGGTGGGCAACTCAAGTCGGCGCGGAGTCGGTCGATCACCGACGCATATGGACACCATCAGTGGAGGTGGCGGCAGCACGGACGGCGTTCGCCCCGGAGATCCCCAGCGAGGCGGGAGCTCCCGTCGGCGCGTGGCCGGACCGGACGTCATCGTTGCCTGGCTGCAACACGACTACGGCCGGCTGGGGCGTGCCTCGGAGGCGATCGCCCACGCGCTGGTGCGGTCCGGCGCCGCCGGACGGGTCGCCTACGTGGAGCCGTTTCACCAGGAACCGGGAGAGCCGGAGCTGAGTGCGCGAAACGACCGCGGGCTGCTCGTCTACACCGGTCGCGGCGCACCGCCGTCCGGCAGCCATGAGGTGGCCCAGGGAGTCATCTCACTGGCGGAGATGCACCATCCGGTGCTGCTGAACTTCGGCGTCTCGGAGACGAACTGGTGGTTTCACTACGAGTTCGCCCCGCTCTGCTCGCGCACCGTGCTCGTAACCTACGACAAGCTGGCGGAGTGGGAGGCAGCGGCGTCGAGGCGGGAGATCCTGGAACGCGTGCGCCGCCAGCTGATCACCGCCAGCGACGTCGTCTGTGCCCTGTCGGAGGGGTCGGTCGATGACGTGCTCGAAGCCACCTATGTCGGCCATGGGATCGACGACGGCTGGCTCGACCCATCGGTCGACACACTCCCGGAGCCCGCCGACCTTGCCGCCATCCCGCATCCACGCGCGGTGTACCTCGGCGCGCTGTCGATGCGGTTCGACCTCGAGGCCGTCCGCGACCTCTCCGACACGGGCGTGGAGGTGGTGCTGATCGGCCTGGCGCCCCCGGCGGCGCTCTTGGAGCTGGCGCGTGACCATGCGCACGTTCACTTCCTCGGCGAGCGGCCGCCGACGCAGACGCCGGCCTATCTGCGGCACTGCGACGTCGGAATCATCCCCCACACCGATGAGCCGTTCACGCGGTCGATGGAGCCCCACAAGGCCTACAACTACGCGGCGGCGGGGCTGCCGACGGTCACCCTCAACACCGCGCACGCGCCTGCTCTCGACACGTTCCTGGAGGCGACCACGTCCCGCGATCAGTTCGTCTCGGCCGTGCAGGCGGCGGTGGAGCGCGGCCGGTTGTCGGATCCCCAGGTCAAGCAAGCACGCTCGCTGACGTGGGACCGGGTGGCAAACGCGATCCTCGGAGCAATACCAGCCTGACGACCTCCTGGCTGGAGGACTGCGGGGGCCCCACCATTGCAGGGTCGGCGGGCGCTCAAGGCCGGCCGCGTCATCGCCGATCACCTGACCAGAGATGACCTACACCGACGCGATGACACGGGTCTCGCAGATCTACACCGAGATGTCGGGATTGCAGACAGCCTTCGTTCCCCCCGCCCCGGCCTCCGGCACCGGCTCGGCCACCACGCCGGCGTCGACGCAGGGAGCGTCGATGACGTTCACGTCAGCGCTGGCGAGCGCGATGGGGGGCTCGGCCACCGGCTCGGCCACCGGCTCGGCCACGGCGACCGCCGGCCTGCCGGCGAGCGCCGGCACGATGCTGACATCGGCCCAACAGTCGTTCGCATCGCGTCTGGCGGCCGATACCGGGCTGGATCCCGGCGTGGTGTCGGCATGGGTCCTGGCCGAGGAGTCCGGCGGCGCGGCCGTCTCCCGCCAGAGCGCCAACAACAACGACTGGCTGAACATCGGCTACACCGACGGCGGCACCTACGGCTCCGCGGACTCGGTCTGGAGTGATCCGGTCGGCGCCGCCGATGCGACGGCCGGTTGGCTCAAGGGCCAGAACACGATCCCGGGCTACGGGACCGCCAGTTCCGGCATCCAGGCGATCCTGGCGACCTCCGGGCAGCCGGCGTCGAGCCAGATCTCGGCACTGCAGCAGTCGGGCTGGGCATCAAGTGGCTATCCGAGCCTGCCCGCGCTGTACCAGCAGGTCGCCGGCTGAGCAGGGCGTGAGCCGATGCCCGCCGTTCCCGATCAGATTGCCGGCCGCGGCCGGACCCCCGGAATAATGCCCGCTGCCATGTCTCTCCTCGCGCGATGACGCCGTCGATTGCGGTTATCACTCCCGGCCCTGTCGCGCACACCTCGCCGCTGATATCGGCCCGCATGGCCGGCACGCCATCGTGGTGGGAGTGGTATCACCGCTGCCTGTCAGAGGTCGGCGAGCTCCGCTACTTCTCTCCGGCCGAGCGCGCGACCGTCTCGGGATTTGACGTCGTGCTCGTCCACGAGGGCCTTGAACGAGCCGAGGGTGGGGCGGCTGGTGCGGCGCGGGCGCTGGCCGAGCTCCGCAGCGGCAACCGCAAGCTGATCTGGCTCGAGCCCCACGAGCGCAGCACATTCGCGGCGTCGGTGTTCGAGCCGGGGTTCTTTCACGCCGTCGACCTGGTCGTCAAGTATCAGCTGATGGAGTACGCGGCTCTGGTGAGCGGCCTGCGGTTGCCGGGCAATAACCTGGCCCCCTGGGCATTGTTCGGCCATACCTCCATCGCGCAGTTCTACGGCAACGAGCGGCTGTTCGGCCTGCCCACCTCCGCGGAGACGTTCGACCGCCACCTCACCTCCGACCTGAGCGACTGGTACGGCACCCAGATCGTTCCGATGATGCGGCTGTTCACCCTGCCGCACGCGGACAGCTGGTATGGCGGCTCCCCCTCGCGGCAGGCGGGAATTATCAAGGAGTCACAGGTAGGGGTGACGCTGGACAACTCAGCGTCGGCGAGCCTCCGGGGCGCCCTCGCGGGGCTGCTGGGTCAGTGCGGCCTCGATGTCAAGCTGCACGGGTCCGCGGTGAGGGCCGCCGCCACCTCCGAAGCCTGCGTGGCGCTCGGGCCGGTGCATCTCGATGGCAGCGCGGCTGACGTCACGCGCTTCGAGACGGTGGCGATCCTTCCCCAGGACGACCGCTACCTGATCTGGGATGACGTGTTCGTGCCCTACGAGACCTACCTGCCGATGGCGGGGTTCGGTGACCTCCTGCGCAACGGAGGACGCATCATCGACGGCGAGGCGGCGCGACGGATCGCCGCGCAGATGCGCGCTGACCTGGCCGACGCCGAGCTGCGGTCTCGTGTCCTCGATGGGCAGAGACGGGCCCATGGGCTGCTGACCGACAGCCGGTTCGTCGCCGCCAGGCTGGGCGTGCCTACGACCGCTCCGGTGACGGCGTCGGTCCCGGCCCGGGAGCGCGTTGCCCTGCGGGCGGCGCCCCCCGCCCGGATCGGCGGGGTGTCCACGGACGAGATCTCGGTTGTCGTCCAGGGTGCGATCGGTCGAGACGATACCGCCGAGCGGGTCGTGGAGAGCGCACGACGTCACCTTCCCGGGTGCGAGATCATCGTGTCGACCTGGCCGGGAGAACGGGATCTCGACGCGCCCACCGACCGACGCGTGGAGAGCATCGATCCCGGCGCCCCCTGGCAGGTGCACGAGGAGTGGCCGAGCAACACCAACCGCCTGCTGGTGTCGACCCGCGCGGGCGTTGACGCGTGCAGCCGGCCATACGCCCTCAAGCTCCGCTCGGACAGCCCGTTGGCCGGCACCGGCTTTTTGGATTTCTTCGGCCGGTACCCAGCGCGCGCCGATTCCCTGCGCCTGTTGCGTGACCGGATCGTCGTCATCAACTTCTACTGCTGGAACCCCGACAGCCGACCGTACGGGCTGTTCAGCGTCGCGGATACGGTGCAGTTCGGCCGGACCGAGGATGTGCGCGCGGTCTGGAGCCGGCCGCTCGACGACGAGCCGGCGAACTCGACATGGTTCGAGACCCACGAGCGGCCGTTGCCTGACCGGACCCGGTGGGCCTGCTTCCGCTACATCCCTGAGCAGCTTCTGTGGCTGGGGTTCCTGCGTCAGCACGTCGATGTTCCGTTCGAGCACCACGGGGACGACAATCCGGTATCACGCCCGCTGGCCGAGCTGTCACTGGCCAACAACGTCGTGATCGTCGATCCGGTGGCCTTCGGCGTGGAGCTCCCCCGGTTTGCCAACCGGCCTGCGCTCGAGCCCCACGCCCTGTACACGCACGCCATGTGGCGGAGGCTTTACGACGCATATTGCACCGGAAGAACCGCGGGCCCGGCCGATGGTGCCCTCGCCCGGGATCCGCTCGCCGGTGCCCGGCCGTTCGTGATCCTCGCCGATGCGGCGGAGCTGATCGCCGGCGAGGACCTGCTGCTCAGCTACGCGCACGCCATGGGAGGCTTGGGCCACACCACCCTTGCCATCGATGCCAGCCGGATCCCGGTGGACACCGTGGAGGCTGAGCTGCACGGACTCGTTGAGCGCTGCGGACTGGCCGAGCGCGACGACATCGATCTGCTCGCGCTGATCGGTCCGCAGGATGAGGGCCAGCGCACACGGCTGGTGCGGCGGACGAGCGCCATCTACGCCGGCCAGACACCGGCGACAAGCGAGATCCCCACATTCACACCGGCGACGCTCGGGGAGCTGCGCACGCTGGCCGAGCGCTTCTCCGACCGACGGTAAGGCCGTCGCTTCAGATTTCCCCGGCCCCGTCCGATTAACCGGGTGTGTCCTCCCTCGCACACCGTGGCCAGTGGACCGTGCCCGGAGAGCGGAACTCGCTCCCAGCGCTGTCACGTGCGTTTGCCCAAGGGTGGGGGGCTGAGCTCGATGTCCGGGACCTCGACGGCTCGCTCGTCATCAGTCATGACCCGCCGCGCGGCGAGACGCTCTTGCTGCGGACCGTTGTGGATGCTTACCTGGCACACGGCTGCCCGGGTTCGCTGGCGGTGAACATCAAGGCCGATGGCCTGGGTGATGCCCTGGCCGAGTGCCTGCGCGATGTGGCACCGTCGCGATGGTTCGCCTTCGACATGTCGGTCCCGGACACGCTGCTCTACGCGCGCTCCGGGCTGCCGTTCTTCACCCGTCACAGCGATGTGGAACCCACGCCGGCTCTGTATCACCGGGCGAGCGGCGTGTGGCTCGACGACTTCGACGGCGGATTCGTCACCGAGCAGCGCATTGCGGAGCACCTGGCTTCCGGCAAGCGCGTTGCCGTCGTCTCGCCGGAGCTGCACGGCCGCGATCACACTGCCGTCTGGCGGGAGTGGCGCACGTGGCCGGTGTGGCGATCTGACGACGTCATGCTGTGCACTGACCATCCGGGCGGCGCCGAGGAGGTGTTCGGTGACTGCTGAGATCAAGGCGATCGTGTTCGACATGGACGGCGTTCTGATCGATGCCCGTGACTGGCATTACGAGGCGCTCAACCGTGCCCTGGCGCTGCTCGGGTACGAGATCACCCGCTACGAGCATCTGACGACATATGACGGCCTGCCGACCGGCCGTAAGCTGCAGATGCTGACGGTCGAGCGCGGCCTCCCGGCTGAGCTGCACGGCTTCCTGAACTCGCTCAAGCAGCAGTACACGCTGGAGCTCGTGGCCACTCGGTGCCGGCCCGTGTTTCACCATCAGTACGCCCTCGCACGGCTCAAGGCCGCCGGTTATCAGCTGGGGGTTGCCTCCAACTCGGTGCGGCGCACGGTGGAGGAGATGATGGAGCGCAGCGATTTGATGCGTTATCTCGATCTCATCATCTCCAACGAGGATGTGGCCCGCGCTAAGCCCGACCCGGAGATGTACCTCACCGCCATGGACCGCTTCGGCGTCAGCCCCGGGGAGATGCTGATCGTCGAGGACAACGAGAACGGCGTCCAGGCGGCCACCGCGGCAGGCGGGAATGTGATGGTCGTCGCGGGACCTGACGACGTGACCCTCGAGGCCGTCGAGGCGCGCATCGAACTCGCGGTTGCCAAGCGGAGGGCTGCAGCGTGAAGCTCCTCGTCCTGATGGCGGGCGACAGCGCCATGTTTGAGGTGGGGGGCGCCCGCTATCCCAAGAACCTGGTCGAGATCGACGGGGAGCCGCTGGTGCAGCGCGTCGTCGAGGGCCTGGGCGCCACCATCGAGGGCGCCTCTGCGGCGCTCTTCATGATCCGTGACGAGGAGCAGCGGCGGCATCATTCCGGTGACGTCATCCGGCTGCTCGTTCCCCAAGCGCAGGTGATCACGGTGCCGAAGCTCGAGAGCGGCGCGGCCTGCACGGCCCTGCATGCGGTCGGCCACATCGAGCCCGCCGAGCCCGTGCTGATCTTCAACGGCGACCAGGTCGTGCAGGCGGACCTGCCGGAGATCGTCGCCGGCTTCGAGCGCGCGGAATTGGACGCCGGCACCGTCACCTTCGATGCTGTGCATCCGCGCTGGTCCTACGTCCGCCCGGGCGCCGACGGCCTGATCGTCGAGGCCGCAGAGAAGCGCCCCATCAGCCGGATGGCAACCGCCGGCGTGTACTGGTTCAGGCGCGGAGGTGACTTCCTCGATGGCGCGATGTCGATGATCCGCAAGGGCGCATCGGTGGACGGCGCGTTCTATATCTGCCCGGTGTTCAACGAGCTCATCCTGGCCGGCCGCCGGATCGGCACCCACCATATCGAGCGCGACGACTATTTCTCGCTGACGTCGATGCACGGCGTTGACGTCTATGAGCAGCATCTGGCGCGGCTGCGCCAGCCGGTGCCGTCATGATCCGCCATCGGCTCGACGAGATGGTCCGTGGTTGGTTCATCGGCGACTTCGATCCCGCCGTCCATCACAGCTCCGACGTTGAGATCGCCATCAAGCACTACGTCGCCGGCGGCTCTGAGGAGCGCCACGTCCACAAGGTGGCGACCGAGGTGACCGCAGTCGTCTCCGGCACCGTGCGCATGGATGGCCATGAGCTGCATGCCGGGGAGATGATCACGCTGTCACCGGGCGAGGCCAGCGATTTTGTCGCCGTGACCGACGCGGTGGTGGTGGCGGTCAAGTTGCCCGCCGTCGCGGGTGACAAATATCCTGTGGAGACGTGACGATGCTCACCGTCGTGATACCGATGGCCGGGCGCGGCAGCCGCTTCGCCGACGCCGGGTACACCGTGCCGAAGCCGCTCCTGCCAATCCACGGCGTCCCGATGATCGAGGCGGTGGTGCGCAACCTGACGCCGAGCGAGCCGGTTCGCTTCGTGTTCATCTCCCGCCGGGAGCACGTAGAGGACTACGGGTTCGTACCGGCGTTGCGACGCGTCGCCCCCGGATGCGTGGTTGTGCCGATCGAGGAGTTGACCGAAGGAGCCGCCTGCACCGTGGCTCTCGGCGAGACCGCGGTGGATCCCGAGGATGTGCTCGTCATCGCCAACAGCGATCAGTGGGTGGACCATTCGATGGACGCCCACCTCACGCTGCTACGCCGTCACCGCCTGGACGGTCTGATCATGACCATGGCCGCCGATGACCCAAAGTGGTCCTTCGTCGAACTCGATGGGGAGGCCCGGGTGACTCGCGTGGTCGAGAAGGAGGTGGTCTCCTCCGAAGCGACGGTGGGCATCTACACCTTCCGGCGCGCCGGTGAGTACTTCCGGGCCGCGCGGGCAATGATCGCCGGCGGCAAGCGCGTCAACGGCGAGTTCTACGTCGCCCCGGTGTACAACGAGCTGATCGAGGAGGGGGCACGGATCGGCATCGACAACATCGGCGCGGATCGCGCCGGCATGTACGGCCTGGGTACGCCGGCCGATTACGAGGACTTCCTCCGACTCCCGGTCTCGCACCGCGCCGCCGGCCGCCCGCTCGCCGTCACGCCGGCCGGCTGAGCCGGGACTATGAGCTGGAGGCGTCCGGCGGGGGCGTGGGCTGCGGCACGTCCTCCGCGGCGCGGCACCACCGCGCCAACGCATGGCGGCCCACCAGCGTCAGCGTTCCCTCGGCCGTGATCCAATCGCGACCGCGCAGCTCGCTGACCAGATCAGGCGCACCCGGCGGCGGCGGCCCCTCACCGCTGCCGACGAGCTGATTGCTCCCGGGGCCCACCGTCCATCGGCCGGAGTCGAGCGCGCTCAGCGCCAGGCCCTGCCGGCCGGTGGGGAGATCCAGTGGATGTGGACCGGGCGTCGAGGAGGACGACGCCGAGCCCGCCCGCGTCACCCGGGAGTCCAGATCCGCGGCCACTCCGCCGGGCGTGCTGCCCTGATCGCCGCGCCGGTCCTCGCCGAACAGCGGCTCAACACCGGACAGACGGTCGCCCAGCCACCGACCGGCGGCGTCCGCGAACGTCCGGGCCCGGTCGGCGTCGATCCCGTATTGCTCGGCGAGCTCTCCCAGGTCGGCCTCGGAGAACCGCTGCACCGACCGGCTGATCTCGTCGGCCATTGCCCGCAGCCGATCTTCAAAGTTGTCGAATTCGCTCATGCACAGATATTGGCAGGTGGCACAAGCCGGCCGGGGAAGGTCCTGTTACGGCGCCAAGGCGCGGCCCCTACAGACCGGCCGGGTGCAGGACGTCGTTGAACGTCGCCAGGTAGGAGGCGGACGGGGTGCCGATCTTCGCGACGCCGCCGCCGCCGCCCCAGGCGCCGCTCTCGCCGCCGGACTCGTAGAACTGGCCGTTGATGTCGATGATCACGTGCCCGTTCTCCCCCGCGCCGGAGCGGTCGTAGATCGTCACGTACTGGCCGGGCCCGGACTCGATTCCCGCCTGGCTGGGCAGCGAGACCGTGTCGGCGGGGGAGCTGAGGTAGCCGCCGGCGTGCAGGACGGCGGACACGAAGCCGGAGCAGTCGTAGCCGGTCTCCGGGCCCCAGCCGGAGTGGCCGCCTCCCCACACGTACGGCTTGCCGACCAGGGCGTTGGCCTGATCGACCATCGCCTGGACCTGGGTGGGGGCCCCGCCCGCGGAGATCCCGCCGGTCAGGCCGGCGGTGGAAGCGGCGCCGCCGCTGGACAGGCCCGCGGTGGAACCGACGCCCGCGGTGGTGCCGGTCAGCCCCTGGGCCGCCGCGAGCGCGGTGGCGAAACTGGTTGAGGACCCGGTGCCGCTGCTCCCGGTCAGAGAGGCCCCTCCGGACGCCGACGAAGTCGCCGCCGTCAGAGACGCCGGATCGTGGATCTGCTGTTGGAGGGTGAGGATTTGGTCGATGCGACCGATCGCGGCCTCAATGCTCATGCCGTTATGTCAATCGGCCGCGACGAGCCGGATCTTGAGGAGTCCGGCCGTCGCCTCGTGGAGCCCACGGAGACGCCGAGACCCTCTAGAGTCGCGCGCTTGCCGCTGACCAGAGCCGACATCGCCACCCGGGCACGGGAGTTGCAGGCCGCCGGCTACGGCCTCTACGTCGCCTCCAACCGCGACGTTCTGGAGCGCCTGCAGACCCGGCCGTTCGACGTCGAGGTCACCGCCCTTGATTTTCTGGGGAAGCCGCCGGCCGAGTGGTCGGTGGCCGACCTGATGCGCGTCTACAACGTGCTGAACGCCACCGCCTTCGGTGAGAAGGGCATCCCGCTGCAGAATTGGGTGATGATCGACCTCGGACTGCTGCCGTCGGCGTTCCTGCTCGTCACGCTCCCCCTGGCGGGCGTTCCCGCAGCGATCGCCGCGCCGGGGCTGAGCGCGTCGGCTCGAGGGCGCGCCGAGCATGTCCTGTCCGCCGTGCTCGCCGAGGCCCGGCGTCTGGACTACCGGGGGCCCGTCCCCGTCGCCGGCTACTGTGCCGCTCCGACGCCGATCCCGGGCCGTTGGGTCGGCTGGTCTCTGTGCTCGGCGATCTCCGGACTGGGCACGACGGCCAAGGGGCTGGGGCTGGAGATCTACGGGTCGCGGACATTGACCGGCGTCGCGCAGTTCTCCGACCAGGGGCTGCGCGTGCACCGCCGGTTCGGCCCCATGCAGATCGTGGCCGCGGTGCTCAACCTGCATCCGGTCCCGCACACGATGGTCTACCGGACCGAGGTCCATCAACCGGAGGAGGAGCGCAGTCCCACGATGTGGATGGACTGCCGCGACCTCGCAGTCCAGCACGAGATGCAGGCGAAGATCGACGCCGGCACCAGCCGCTTCTACATCCTGTCCCCCGGCCTGGTCGACAACCAGGTCCCGATCCTGGAGCTGACCAACTGATGCCGGGACGCCACGTCGTTCTTGCCTTCTCCGGCGGCCTCGACACCTCCTACGGCCTCGCGGTCCTCGTCGATCGCGGGGAGCAGGTGACGACGGTCACCGTCAACACCGGCGGTTTCAACGCCGACGAGCTGCGGGACATCGCCAGGCGGTCGCAGGCCCTGGGCGCGGTCGAGCACGTCGTCGTCGATGGACGGGCGCGGCTGTTCGAGCAGTTCGTCTCCTACATCCTGAAGGCCAACTACCTGCGCAACGGCGTGTACCCGTCGTGCGTCGGGGTGGAGCGGATGCTCCAGGCCGAGGAGGTCACGCGGGTGGCGCTCGAGCGCGCCGCCGACGCCATAGCCCACGGCTCCACCGGGGCCGGCAACGACCACGTCCGGTTCGACGCGGTGACCAAGGCGCTGGCCCCTGACCTGGAGATCGTGGGGCTGATCCGCGACGAGGAGCACACGCGCGAGGAGGAGCGTGACTTCCTGCGCGAGCGCGGCCATCCCGTCAGCGAGATCACCGCGATGTACTCGTTCAACTTCGGGATCCTCGGCACGACGATCGGCGGCGAGGAGACCTACGGGTCCTGGGAGTACCTGCCGGAGGAGGCCTGGCCCACCACCCGCTCGATCGCCGACGCTCCCGACGAGCCCGCCGAGCTGGTCCTGACCCTCGAGCGGGGGCTGCCGGTCGGCTACGAGGTCAGCGGCGGCCCGTCCGTCGATGTCAGCGGGACGGAGATCGGCGTCGCGGGGTACGACACGCTGGCGGCGCTCAACCGCATCGGCGGTGTCCACGGAGTCGGCCGCGGGATCCACACGGGTCAGACGATCATGGGGATCGTCGGCCGGCTGGGGTTTGAGGCGCCGGGGATGATGATCCTCATCGCCGCCCACCGTGAGCTCGAACGCCTCGTCCTGACCAGCGCGCAGCAGACGCTCAAGGCGTCGCTGGGAGCGACATTCGGCGACATGCTGCACGAGGGCCGCTACTACGACCCGGTGCTCACCGACATCAGAGCGTTCCTCGACAGCTCGCAGCAACGGGTCAACGGCGAGGTCCGGGTCCGCCTGCACAAGGGCAACGTGATCGCAGTCGGATGCCGGAGCCCGTACAGCCTGCTCGACGCCGGGCGACGCCTCGGATCCACCTACGGGCACGGATCCTCGCTCTGGACCGGTCCGGAGGCCCGGGCGTTCGCACACATCTACGCCACCGCCGGCGTCCTGGCGAAGTCGGTCGAGACAGCCGCGCCGGACGGCGCCGCCCAGACCTGAGCATGGAGCCGGATTCATTCGCCGGCCGCTCGGTGTTCGTCACCGGCGGCTACGGTCTCCTGGGCAGCTGGCTGGTCAAGGGCCTGCACGCTCATGGCGCGCGGGTGACCGTGCTCAAGCGCGACGCGATCGTCACGTCCGCGCTGGAGCTGGAGGGAACCGAACGCCACGTGAACGTCGTCCGCGGTGATGTCGGCGACCTGGCGCTGATGGAGCGGGTGATGACCGAGTACGAGGTCGACTCCGTCTTCCACCTCGCCGCTCAATCGATCGTCGCCATGGCCAACCGCTCGCCGCTCTCGACGTTCGAGACCAACGTCCGCGGAACATGGATCGTGCTCGAGGCCTGTCGCCGCGTGGGTGTCCAGGCGGCCGTCGTCGCCGCGTCCGACAAGGCGTACGGAAGCCACGAGGACCTTCCCTACCGCGAGCAGCACGCCCTGCGACCCCGCTACCCGTACGAGGTCTCCAAGGCGGCGACCGACATGATCGCCCGGTCCTACGCCTACACGTACGGCCTGCCCGTGGCGGTCACGCGGCTCGCCAACCTCTACGGCGGGGGCGACCTCAATCTCTCGCGCCTCGTACCTGAAGCGGTATTGGCCGCGATCGATGGCCGGCCACCAGTGATCAGATCCGACGGCACCCTGCAGCGCGACTTTCTCTACGTCGAGGATGCGGTCGCCGCCTACCTGGCGATCTGCGGCCTGGTGCACGACGGCCGCGGCGCCGGCGAGGCGTTCAACGCGGGCGGCGACCGGCCCCACTCCGTGCTGGAGGTGGTGGAGCTGGCCTGCGAGGTCGCCGGCGCGCGCGTCACCCCGGAGGTTCGCGGCCAGGGCACGCCTCCCGGCGAGATACCGGTCCAGTGGGTGGATTCAGCCAAGCTGCGCGGCCTGTCCGGCTGGGCGCCACAGGTGAGCCTGGAGGATGGGCTGACGCGGACCGTCGAGTGGTACCGCCGGCACCGCGCGGCGCTCCCCTGAGCGCCGCGGCAAGCCGCAGGGTCCGGAGCGCCGCGGATCTGGCGCGTGGGTGCATGACCGAACGCGCTGGGTCCGGCCGGCGACGCTTCGGCCACCCTTCCTCGTTGCCAGCCGTTCGTCGGTGCGGCACCGATCACGCGCCCAACCGGTGAACGACGGCGCATCGAAGGAGGGAGAGCGGGGCTGCGCCGCGCCGCCGGCCGTCCGTGGACCTGTTGCAGCGGATTCCAGCGTGCATGATGCGCCAAATCGTGCACCCGCTGGATGATTTGGCACCTCGTGCCGGCTCAGCCCTCGGTCTGCGGCAAATCGTCCCGCGGCGGCCGGATTTGGCGCGTGGTGCATGGCCCATGGCGCGGACGCGCCGGGGCCGGCCGGCGACGGGTGCACGCAAACCACCTGGCCGACGGGCGCGTTCCCGGGCGGCGGTCAGCCGGCCCGAGCGGCCGCGTCGACGATCGCCATCAGCAGGGCCTCGAGCTGCTCGAGCTCGGTGACGGTGATCGACTCGGAGACCTGATGCGGGTCGCGGCCCCCGCTGGCGATGGCGACGACATCGGTGGTGGCGGCGAGGTAGTTGGCCTCGAGCGTCGCCTGGGCCGCCTCCTCCACCAGGCACACGCCGGGCACGGTCGCGGCCGCCGCCCGCACCAGCTCGAGCGCGCGTGACCGCGGGGAGCCGGGGAACGGCGGGATCATCCGCCCCGGATCGCGCACCCAGTCGAAGCGCGCCCCGTGCGCGGCACAGACGCGGGCCACCGTGTCGGCGATCGCCTGCACGGTGTCCTCCATCTCCGCGACGGAGTAGCCGCGAACCTCGCCGCGGACGACGGCCCGGGCGGGTACCGAATTGGTCGGCGTGCGCTGCAGCGCGGCATCGACGCTCGCCGGCCCGTCGGCGTCCCCGGGAACCCCCAGCTCACGCAGGGTCCCCGGGCTGAGCCGGTCGATCACCGCGCCGCCGACGATTGCGGCGACGCTGGCGCTGCCGCCGCTCGGCAACCGGCCGATCGGCAGCTCGGCCACGATCTCGGACGCCACCCGGATCGCGCTGACCCCCGCCTCCGGATTGGCGGCGGCGTGCGCGGTCCGGCCGTGGACGGCGAACGAGAACACCGTTTGCCCGAGCGCGCGCGTGATGACAGTGCCGATGGGCTTGGAGCCGTCGATGCAGAACGCGCAGCGCACCGCCACCGGCGGATCGAGCAGGCTCACCCCCATGCGGCCGCTCTCCTCCCGGCAGGTGAACGCGGCGACCACCGTCGGGCGCCGAACGGCCGGCAGACGGTTGACGGCCGCGCACAGGCGCATGACGGCCGCCACCGCCGACTTGTTGTCGGCGCCGAGAATCGTTTCGCCGGACGAGCGGATCACGCCGGCGTCATCCAGCTGTGGCCTGACCGCCGGGGAGCCGGCTTCGACGGTGTCCAGGTGCGCCACGAACAGGCAGGCGGGCATGTCCGCCGCCCCAGGGATCGTCGCGATCAGGTTTCCGGCATCTGAGCCGTTGACGTCTCCGGACGCGTCGAACCCGGCGGCCACCCCGGCGTCGGCCAGCCAGTCGCGGACCTGCTCGCCGAGCGCCCGCTCGTGTCCGCTGGGGGACGGCACGGCGACCAGCTCCATGAACAGCTCGGCGATGGAGGCGTGGCGCGGGAGCACGGCGCGCAGATTACGCCGCCGCCACCAACCGCACCGGAGCACCCGTCAAGAATGCCGCCGGCATTCACACCACCAACCGCAGCGGAGCACCCCTCAAGAATGCCGCCGGCATTCACACCACCAACCGCAGCGGAGCACCCCTCAGGAATGCCGCCGGCATTCAGACCACCAACCGCAGCGGAGCACCCCTCAAGAATGCCGCAGTGTCCTCCACCACCTGCCCGTACATGTGCCGCAGCCCAGGCTCGGACACGTACCCCAGGTGGGGCAGCAGCACGACGTTGTCAAGCGTCGTCAGCTCGCGACCGGCCGGCAGCGGCTCCTGGTCGTAGACATCGAGCCCGGCGCCGGCGATCGTCCCGTCGCGCAGCGCGGCCACGAGCGCGGCCTCGTCGACGATGGGGCCCCGGGAGGTGTTGATCAGCACCGCCGTCGGCTTCATCTGGGCAAGCTCCGCCGCGCCGAACAGGCCCCGGGTACGGTCGCTCAGCACCAGGTGAATGGAGAGGAAATCGGCGTCCGCGAGCAGCTGCGCCTTCGTGACGCGGCGGACACCGACCTCGCGCGCGCGTTCGTCGGTGAGGTTCTCGCTCCACGCCGCCACGTCCATCCCGAATGCCCGTGCCGGACCGGCCATGGCCGCTCCCAGCGTGCCGAGACCGGCGAGGCCGAGCGTCGCCCCGGCGAGGATGACCGGGATCCCCGTCTGCCACTGACCGGCCCGCAGCGCGCGATCCTCGAGCGTGACCCGCTTGGCGATCGCCAGGATCAGCGCCCAGGCGACCTCCGCTGTGCTCGGAACGCCCGCCGCGAGCGGCGCGCCCGTGCCCGCGGTGCCGCAGACGGTGACGCCCCGCTCGCGCAGGTAGGCGATGTCGACAGCGGCGTTGCGCATCCCCGTCGTCACCAGAAGCTTCAGGCGCGGCAGCGCCTCCAGGACCGGCCGAGGGAACCGGGTCCGCTCGCGCATGAGCACCAGCACCTCGAACTCGGCCAGGCGCGACGCGAGCTCGGCCTGAGCGATCGGCTCATGGAAGAACACGACCTCCACGTCGTCGCCCAGCGACTCCCAGTCGGCATAGCCGGCGGCTCGCCGCTGGTAGTCGTCAAGCACCGCAACACGCGTCATCGCCGGGCCAGTGTCGCAGAGGCGGGGAATGGCGTCGGAGGGCGGAGGAGCAGGCAGGCCATCTCCGCGCGCCCAGCCTGAACGGCATCGAGTCGGTTTGCTCCGTGGCGACCGCCGATCTCGGTCTGGTGGGCGTTGGCGTCCGGGCCGCCCACCGCGACGTCGACGCGATCGTCCGCGGCGTCAGCCGTCGTCCGTGACGGCGGTCATACGCCGCCCATCGGCTCCGCTTCACCGTTTGTAACGCTCGTCTTAGACGACATTCCGAACCTCCTGAGCATGAACACGAGCACTGGCCTCCTCCGCCGACCCGGGGCTGCGCACACGCCCCACCCTCGCCGCGCATCCCGTACGAAGGTCGACCGGCGATGGGTGGCCGCCAACTGGCCGCGGCTGGCGCTGGGCGCTCTGCTGGTGCTGACCGCCGCCGCCTACGTCTGGGACCTCGGCGCCTCAGGCTCGGCCAACAGCTTCTACGCCGCCGCCGTCCAGGCCGGGACGAAGAGCTGGAAGGCCTTCTTCTTCGGCTCGCTGGACTCCTCGAACTTCATCACCGTGGACAAGCCGCCGGCATCGCTGTGGGTGATGGCGCTGTCCGGGCGAATCTTCGGGTTCAGCAGCTGGAGCATGCTCGTCCCGCAGGCGCTCGAGGGCGTCGCCGCAGTCGCCCTTCTGTACGCGACGGTCAGGCGCTGGTTCGGCACGGGGGCCGGGCTGGCCGCCGGCGCCCTGCTCGCCATCACCCCAGTGGCGGCGCTCATGTTCCGCTTCAACAATCCGGATGCACTGCTCACGCTCCTGCTCGTTGCCGGCGCCTACTGCCTGACGCGAGCGATCGAGCGGGCCGGCACCCGCTGGGTGGTGGCTGCCGGGACGATGATCGGCCTGGCGTTCCTGGCGAAGATGATGCAGGCGTTCCTGGTGCTGCCGGCCTTCGGCCTGGTCTATCTGGTGGCGGCGCCGACCGGGCTACGCCGGCGGGTGCTCCAGACGCTCGCCGGCGGTGCGGCCGTCGTGGTGAGCGCCGGCTGGTGGGTGGCGGTCGTCGCGCTGTGGCCGACGGCCTCGCGTCCGATGATCGACGGATCCCCGGACAACAGCATCCTCAACCTGATCTTCGGCTACAACGGCCTCGGCCGCATCTTCGGCTCAAACGCGCCCGGCGGCGGCGGCAACAACTTCAGCGGGCCGGTCGGGATCCTGCGGCTGTTCGATACAGAGATGGGTGGCCAGGCATCCTGGCTGCTGCCGGCCGCTCTGCTCGCGCTCGTGCTCGGCCTCGTCGCCGTCCGCCGGGCACCCCGGACCGATCGGACGCGAGCGGCGCTGCTTCTCTGGGGCGGCTGGCTGGTCGTCAGCGGCCTCGTCTTCAGCCTCTCCAGCGGGATCATCCACACCTACTACACGGTGGCATTGGTCCCGGCCATCGCCGCCCTGGTCGCGATCGGCGGCCGGATGCTGTGGGCGCGGCGATCCCGCGCCGGCGCCCGGGTGACCGCCGCGGCCGCGATGGCACTCACCACCGCCTGGTCCTGGGAGCTGCTTGACCGCACCCCCCAGTGGGAGCCCTGGCTGCGGCCCGTGATCGTGGCCGCGGGAGCCGTGTGCGTGATGGGGATCGCGCTGGTGTCCGCTCAGCGTCCGCTGGGGCGGCGGCTCGTGGCTCCCATCGTTATCGCCGGGGCAATCGCCTGCCTCGCCGGGCCCGTGGCCTACGCCGCCGACACGGTGGCCACGGCCCACACCGGTTCGATTCCCGCGGCCGGTCCAGCCGCGGGCGCCGGAGTGGGCGGCCAGGGCGGGTTCCCGGGTGGTGGGCGCGGCGGATTCCCGGGCGGCCAGGGCGGATCCGCCGGCGGCGCGAGTGGCTTGGCCGGCGGCCGGGGTGGGTTTGCCGGGGCCGGTGGCTTTGCCGGCCGCGCCCGTGGGAGCGCCGGTGCCCCGAGCGGCGCCCCCGGGGCGAGGGGCAACGCTGCCGGCGGCGCCGGCCCGCGGACCGGCGGTGGTCCGGGACAGACGACGGTCACAGCGGCCCTCCGCCAGGCGCTGGAGACCAACGCCTCCAGCTACCGCTGGGTGGCCGCCACCTCCGGATCGCAGTCGGCGGCCTCGCTTGAGCTGGCCACCGGGGGCAACCCCGTGATGGCGATCGGGGGCTTTGACAACGAGGGCGGGAACCTGACGCTGTCGGCGTTCCAGCAGTACGTCGCCCACGGCGAGATCCACTACTACATCCCGTCCGGCGGCGGCGCCGGCGCCCGGCCCGGGGGGGCCGGCAACTCCACCAGCGCCATCACCAGCTGGGTGGAGAAGCACTACAAAGCGGTCACGATCGGCGGCCAGACGGTCTATGACCTGACCCAGCCGGTCAGCTGAGCGGCGTCCGTCACCGATCCCAGGTCCGGCGATGATCCGCACCGTCCCGGTCGTGGACGACGGCAGCTTCACGTGCAGGGCGGTTGCGACATGAAAACCGCCGCGCAGGCGGGCTGCGCGAAGTCAGGCCGCGGGCACGGGCGATTACTGAGACCATTGGAGGCCGATGCCGCATCGCGAGATCCACGCGTGGCTGATGGACATGGACGGAGTGCTCGTGCACGAGGAAAACGCCATCCCGGGCGCCGATGAGTTCGTAGGGCGGTTGCGCGCCCTCGGCAAGCCGTTTCTCGTCCTGACCAACAACTCCATCTACACCCGGCGCGATCTCGCAGCCCGCCTGCGTACCAGCGGCATCGACCTGCCGGAGGAGGCGATCTGGACCTCCGCGCTCGCCACCGCGCGCTTCCTGGAGGATCAGCGGCCCGGTGGGTCGGCGTTCGTGATCGGCGAGGCCGGGTTGACGACGGCGCTCCACAACGCCGGCTACACCCTGACGGAGCGCCAGCCTGACTACGTCGTCCTCGGCGAGACGCGCACGTACAGCTTCGAGCGGATCACGCACGCGATCCGCCTGATCGACCGGGGTGCGCGTTTCATCGCCAGCAATCCGGACGCCACCGGCCCCTCCGTGGATGGGCCACTGCCCGCCACCGGCTCGGTCGCCGCGCTGATCAGCCGCGCCACCGGCGTGGAGCCCTACTTCGTCGGCAAGCCCAACCCGCTGATGATGCGCTCGGCGCTGAACGCCATCGACGCCCATTCCGAGACCGCGGCGATGGTCGGCGACCGGATGGACACCGACGTCGCTTCCGGGCTGGAGGCGGGGATGGAGACGATTCTGGTCCTGACCGGCGTGAGCACGCGAGAGGACGCTGAGCGCCACCCGTTCCGGGCCTCCCGGATCGTCAACTCGATCGCCGACCTCCTCGACGAGCTCGGCTAGGGGCGTGCCGCCCCGGCGGCGCTACTCCTGGTCGAAGCCGAGCTCCTCGGCGGCGAGTCCCGGCTCGTCCTCGGCAGCGTGGATCGAGCAGAGGACCGGCCCACCGGATTCCAGCACGGCCTGCATCTCGGCGGGAGTCAATTTCGCCCCGCACTCCTCGCAGCGTTCGCCGGCGCCTTCGATCGTATGCTCCTCCAAGCTCATGTGACCGAGTCTATAGCCCGCGGCGCTTGCGTCGAACCCAGCCCAGGAGGACCCTCAGCACATGAAAAAGATCCTGGAACTCATCCTCTGCGTCCTGCATCCGGTGGCCGTCGTCCTGATCTGGATCAACCTGCTGTTCCGGCGTGACCTCGGCCTGGTGGCCAAGCTCGCCTGGGGCATCGCCTCGATCGTGCCGATCGTGCCGTTCGTCTATGTGCTGACGGGCAACGACTTCCTCTGAGTCGATCCGAGCACGATCGCGGCGGCGCCGGACCTCATTCGCCGCGCAGCAGCTCGATGTAGCGCCGTGCCGACCGCTCCAGCACCCCCTTGGCGTCTTGACGCAGGACCGGGCTCCACCAGCCACCGTAGATCCGGTCGAACTCATACCCGGCCAGCGCACCGACGACCCGCCGCACCTCGCGCTCAGGCAACGGCAGGCGATTGGGGGCGCTGTAGGCGAACGACAGCCTGTCCTCGCCGGGCGTGACGAACAGCGTGTCACCGCACAGCAGGACGCCTCGCCCCTCCGCGCCCCCGGCCCAGTGCAGAACCGCGCTTCCCGGGAAGTGACCGCCGCACTGCACCAGCGTCACACCGGGCAGCGCCGTCAGCTCGCCCTCCCATCGCTCAACCGGAGCCTCCGGTCGCATCAACCAGCCGGCGTCGGCCTCCGGCAGGAGGATCTCAGCATCGAGCCGGCGGCTCCACTCGACGATCGCACCGTACATGTGGGGGTGGCTGGCGCTGACGGCGCGCAATCCGCCGAGGTCACGCACGACCGCGAGCGCCGCCTCGTCGATGAACGGTGGGGGATCCCACAGAAGATTGCCCTCAGCGGTCTGGACGAGCAGCCCCCTCTGCCCCACCCCGAGCGCCGGCTCGACGCCCACTCCCACCAGCCCCGGCTCCACCGCGTGCCCCTCCGTCCGGTGGCCGTCGCAGGCGAGTTGCGCCATCGTCGCCCACTTCTGCCCGTCCGGCGGCACCCACTGGCGCTCGTCCTCACAGAGCTGACACCCCAGGGGCGGCGAGTCAGAGGGCGGGAAGTTCGCCCCACACGTCGGGCAGACCCAGATGGATGATGCCGGCATCGAGGGTTCCATCGCCGCATACTCTCAGGTGCGTGCCCCCGCCGGACGGAGACGCCCCCGCCAGCCGCTGGCGGTCATATCGCGACGTCGACGCCGCCGTCGATCCCGGCGCGCTCGGCGCCTACATGGACCACCTGGCGACGATTCCCGCCGTTGCCCGTGAGAAGGCCCGGTCGCTCGAACTGCTCGGCCTGCGGCCGGGAGACAGCTGCCTGGACGTCGGTTGCGGGACCGGCCCGGAACTGGCGGCACTGGCGGCGACCGTCGGCGTGGACGGGCGCGTCGTCGGCGTCGATCGCAGCGAGGTGCTGACCGAGACCGCACGCGGCCGGGACGCGTCCCCCGGCGGGGCACCGGGGGTCGCCACGCCCGGGCGAGCGCCGGTGGAGCTGGTGGTCGGCGACGCGCACCGGCTGCCGTTCGCCGACGGGGCGTTTCACGCCTGCCGCGCCGACCGCACACTGCAGCACCTCGCCGCCCCGGGCACCGCGCTCGGGGAAATGGCCCGCGTTACCCGGCCGGGGGGCCGGGTGGTCGTGACCGAGTTTCGCTGGGGGCTCGTGGCGCCGAGCCTGGACCGGGAGGTGACCGATCAAGTGCTGGGCATGATGGCGAGCCCCGGCGACCGCGCCGCGTGGCTCGGCCACCGGCTGGTGGACATGTTCGGGGCGGCCGGCGTGACCGAGGCGCGGGCGACCAGCGCCGACTACACGCTGGATCGCCACGAGCAGATCGCCGCGCTCATGAACCTGGAGTGGTCGATGCAGGCCGCAATCGGCTCCGGGGCGGTTACGACTGCCCGCGCGATGGCGTGGGAACGGGCGCTCCGGGAGGCCGCCGCGAACGGCGAGGCCTTCGCCGGGATCGTCTTTCAGCACGTCGCCGGACTCAAGCTGCGCTGATCAGCTGTCGAAGCCCAGGCCCAGCCGGTCCAGGGTGCGCAGCCACATCCCGCGCCGGCCCTGCCGGCGGTCGGCGGCGGCCAACCGGTTGCGCGTCAGCTGAATCACCGCCCAGCGCACCGGCTCGGCCGGGAACGGCACCGGCTTGCGCCGGACGTACCGCAGGCCGGTCGCGGCGCTGTGGCGGCCGTCGAGCAGGTCGAGCGCCACCGCCGCGCCGAACCGGGCGGCGCAGACTCCCAACCCCGTGTAGCCGGCCGCATATGCCACGCGCCCCCGGTGGGCCGTGCCGAAGAAGACGGAGAAGCGGCTGCAGGTGTCGATCGCCCCGCCCCAGCGGTGCGAGAACCGGATCCCCTCCAGCTGGGGAAACGTCGTGAAGAAGTGTTGCGACAGGCGGGCGAACGTCGCCTCTCGCTGATCCAGGCCCGGTCCCACTCGCCCGCCGAAGCGGTAGATCGCGTCATAGCCGCCCCAGAGGATGCGATCGTCTGCGGTGCGGCGGTAGTAGTGAAATCGGTTGCCGGCGTCGCTGAGCCCCTGGCGGCCGCGCCAGCCGATCGCGCCGAGCTGCTGCCGGGTGAGCGGCTCGGTCGTGAGCACGTAGTCGTAGACCGGAGCGATGTAGCGGCCCACGCGTCGCACCAACGGCGGGTAGGCGCTGGTGGCCAGGAGCACGCGGTCGGCCCGTACGCGCCCGGTGTCGGTCACCGCCTCGATCGCCGCACCGGACTCCGTCAGACCGGACACCGGGCTGCGCTCTCGGATCCGTACCCCCAGCCGCTCCGCGGCCTCGCCGAGTCCCCGGGCGAGCTTTCCGGGGTCGAGGAGCGCCGCGCCGGTGCGCTTCCAGACTCCGCCGAGGTACGTCGGCGAGGTCACCTGGGCTCGCGTCTCCTCGGCGTCGAGCACCGTCGCCTCATGGCCGAAGCGCCGCAGGAGGTCGGCCTCCTCGTCCAGCCGGCCCAGCTCATGCGGGGCCAGTGCGACCGTTATCTCGCCGCTCTCCTCGAGGTCGCAGTCGATGCCGAGCTCAGCGAGGTCGTCACGGAGTCCGGCGAAGTTCTCGAGACCCAGCCGGTTGAGCACCTCCATCTCGCCGGGGAAGCGCGCCATCCCGTTGGCCAGGCCGTGGGTCAGCGAATCCGATACGAAGCCGCCGTTGCGCCCACTGGCGCCGAAGCCGATCGTCTCGGCCTCGACGAGCACGACCTCCCGGCCGGGATCCCGGCGCTTGGCGGCGAGCGCCGCCCACAATCCCGTGAAGCCGCCGCCGACGATGCACAGGTCGGCATCGATCACGCTCTCCAGCCGGGGCCGCGGCGGACGGTCGGGCAGGCGGTCGAGCCAGTACGGGCTACCGACGGCGTCGCCATACGCCGCCCGCTGCTCCGGCGTCGGCGCCGTTGTCGGCCAGGGGCGTGTCGCCGCTCTCACGCCAGCGAGACCATCACATGCTTCAGGCGCGTGTACTCCTCGAGCGCGTAGACCGACAGGTCCTTGCCGTACCCGGACTGGCCAAAGCCACCGTGCGGCATCTCCGAGAGGAACGGCAGGTGGGCGTTGATCCAGACGCATCCGAAGTTCAGCTCGCGGGCAGCCCGCATCGTGCTCCCGGTGTCCCGGGACCAGATTGAGGCCGCCAGGCCGTAGTCGGTGTCATTGGCCCACTCCAGCGCCTGCTCCTCGCCGGCCGCCCGCTGGATCGTCACGACCGGACCGAACACCTCCCGCTGGACGATCTCCGAGTCCTGGGCGGGAGCCGCGATGACGGTCGGCTCAACGAAGAAGCCCCGCTCGCCCCACCGGCCTCCCCCGCAGGCGATTCGCGCTCCAGCCTCCGCCGCCCGCGCCACGTAGCCGAGGACGCGCTCGCGCTGCGCCGAGGAGATGACGGGTCCCAGCTCCGCGGACTCGTCGGCAAGCGGATCGCCGAGCCGCAGCGACCGCACCGCCGGCACGAGCCGCTCGAGGATCTCGTCGTAGACGCCCGGCGTGGCGATGATCCGCGTCGCCGCCGTGCAGTCCTGGCCGGCGTTGAAGAAGGAAGCCAGCCGCACGGCATCCACGAGCGCCGGCACGTCGGCGTCATCGAGTGCGATGACCGGTGCCTTGCCCCCGAGCTCGAGATGGACCCGCGCCAGGGTGCCGCTCGCCGCCGCGGCGACGGCCCTGCCGCTGGAGACCGATCCGGTCAGGGCGACCATCCGGACGTGGCGGTGTGACGCGATCGCGGCCCCCGTGTCGCCGGCGCCGGTGACGACGTTGAGCGTCCCGGCGGGAAGGACCTCGAGGCCGAGCTCAGCCAGGCGCACCGTCGACAGCGGAGTCAGCTCCGACGGCTTGAGCACGATCGCGTTCCCGGCGCCGAGCGCCGGCGCGATCTTCCAGATCGCCATCGCCAGCGGGTAGTTCCACGGCGTGATCTGCCCGACGACGCCCAGCGGCTCACGCCGCACCATCGAGGTGTATCCGGTCATGTACTCTCCGGCCGCCCGCCCCTCGAGCACGCGCGCGGCTCCGGCGAAGAAGCGGAGGTGATCGGCGCACAGGGGCAGCTCCTCGGCGGCGGCCGCCAGCGGCTTGCCGACGTCAAGGGCCTCGAGCCGCGCCAGTTCCTCGGCATGGTCGTCGAGCAGGTCGGCGAGGCGCAGCAGGGCGAGCGCCCGCTCACCGGGCGTGGTCGCGCCCCAGGCGGGAGCGGCGCGCCGCGCGGCGTCGACAGCCCGCTGCACGTCGGCGTCGCCCCCCCGCGGTGCCCGGGCCAGCGTCTCCTCGGTCGCCGGGTTGAGCACGGTGTCCAGGTCGTCGCCGAGGGAGTCGACGAGATCGCCGTCGACGACGTTGCGTAGCGCGCCGGTGGTGTCGATGGTCGTCATGGGGCGACAGGATCGCAGCCCCGGGCGCGGTGAGCCAGCTCCGGTGTGTCACAGGGAGGGCCGGGGACGCTGCCGAGTTGGCAAGGCCGGCGCGGGAGTCAACCACGCCCACGTCTACGGGTCCACGGCCCCGGCGGCGACGGTCGCGCTACAGAGACCGCTGATAGCGGGCGAACGCCCGGGTGGCCAGGGCCGCCGACACAAGCAGCAGCCCCACCAGCAGCCCGACCCGCCCGGCCACCAGCCCCCAGTCAGTCGTCTGCATGGCCGCCGAGCGGGCCGCCTCGACCGCCCAGTTGACCGGGTTGAAGCGCGCGACCGTGCGGATCCACGCCGGAAGCAGGTCCGGGGCCATCAGCGCGGCGGACAGAAACGTCAGCGGGAGCTGCACCAACGTCACCGCGCCGATGACGGACTCGCGCTGTCGCGCAAGCACGCCGATGGCGTTCGACAGCGAGGCGAAGACGGCACCGAGCAGCGCCGCCACGAGCAGCAGCACGAGGACCCCGCCGATGCCGCCCCGGAAGTCGGCACCGAGCGCGAGCGCCAGCAGGACGATCAGGACAGTCTGGACGACCACGGTGAACGCGCCGTACGCGACCGTTCCGGCATTGAGTGCGCTGCGCCAGACGGGCGCAGCCAGCATACGGTCCATGACGCCGCTGTTGATGTCCTCGACGAATCCCATCCCGGTCCACCCCGCCGAGAACACGGCGAGCATCATGACCACGCCCGGGGTGAGGAAGTTGATGTAGGAGCCGTGAAACCCGGGGATGCGGGCGACGGACGTAAAGAGCGCACCAAACAGGAGCAGCCAGATGACCGGCTGAACCAACGTCATTCCCAGGTACGCCGGCTGTCGCCACAGCACCCGGACTCCGCGGAGGTAGACCTGCCACGTCTGTCTCACACCGGTCATGCCGGCACCGCCTCGGACACGGGGGCGTGGTCAAAGGCTCTCCCGGCGTGGCGCAGGTAGACGTCGTCGAGTGACGGGCGCGCCAGGGTCACCGAGGTCACCCCCGCCCCTGCGGCGTCGAGCGCGGCCAGGGCCGCCGGAATGGCCGCGGCGCCGTCGCGGGCGGCAGCGCGAAGCAGGTCGCCGTCGACCGCCACGCCGGCCAGGCCCGGCACGCGCCCCAGCGCGTCGCGTGCTGCCGCACCGGCTCCGGGGCTCAGCTGGATCTGGATGCTGTCGCCCTCGAGCTCACTCTTGAGCTGGTGGGGTGTACCGCGGGCAACGACGCGTCCGCTGTCGATGATCGCCACCTCCCCCGCGAGCCTGTCGGCCTCCTCCATATAGTGCGTGGTCAGCAGGATCGTCATGTTGTGGACGGCGGCGAGCCGCTCGATCTCCGCCCACAGCTCCATGCGGGCCTCGGGATCCAGCCCCGTCGTCGGCTCGTCGAGGAAGAGCACCCGCGGCCGATGCAGGAGGGCGAGGGCGATGTCCAGGCGGCGCTGCATGCCCCCGGAGTAGGTCTTGGCCAAGCGATCCGCGCTGGAGGCGAGACCCACACGCTCGAGCGTGTCTGCGACTCGGCGCCTGCCCTCGCGACCCGTGATTCGGTAGAACTCTGCCTGCAGGACGAGGTTCTCGCGTCCGGTCGCCTCGGGATCGATCCCGTGCTTCTGCCCGACGACGCCGATCAGGTGGCGCACCCGGACCGGATCCACGACAACGTCGACGCCGCAGATGTGCGCCGTGCCCTTGTCCGGGCGCGACAGCGTCGAGAGCAACCGGACCGTGGTCGACTTCCCGGCGCCGTTCGGACCCAGCAGGGCGATGATCGTGCCCGCCGGCACCGAGAGGCTCACACCATCGACCGCCCGGATCCCCGGTGGGTAGGCCTTGTGCAGGTCTGACGCTTGGATCGTCGCTTCCATGTCGCCCTCCGATGCCGGGTCGCGATAGAATCTCTTGAAGGTCATACATCTTTATCATCGAGAATTCCCAGTGTCAAGACGAAAACATGAGCTGTTCGAGCAGCTGCTCGACGAGGTCCGCGGCTCTCAGAACGCGACCGCGCGGTTTGACCAGGCGGTCGCCGACGCGGCCGGGCTGAACCGGACCGACATGCGGATCCTCGACGTGGTCGACCGGGAGGGGGCGGTCACCGCCGGCCGACTCGCCGACGTGACCGGCCTCTCCAGCGGCGCGATGACAACCGCTCTCGACCGCCTGGAGCGCTCCGGACATGCCCGCCGGGTGCGCGACGCCGCCGACCGACGGCGGGTGCTCGTCGAGCTCACCGAGACGGCCCAGGCGACCCACGACTTCTACGGCGAGCATGCCGCCTACGCCCAGCGCCTCTATCAGCGCCACAGCCTCGAACAGCTCGAGTTGCTCGTCAGCTTCTTCCGCGAAAGTCGCGAGTTCAACGAGCGCCGGGCCGCCGAGGTGGAGGAGGCCACACGGGGGCGGGGCGGTCGCGGCCGCGCGGCCGGGGCGGCTGACCGTCTGTCGGAGAAGGGACGACCGGGGAGCGCTGCATGATCCGGCGCGGAGCGAGGCTCAGATGAGACTGCGCAGCCCCGCGGCGTTCAGGACGCGGACCTCCCGGCGCCTGGTCTCGATCCAGCCGAGTTCGCGCAGGAGATGAAGGGACCGGGCGACGGCCTCGCGCGATGCACCGGCCCAGGCGCCGAGCTCGTCCTGGGAGAGCGGAAGGGTGATCCGCACGGCCGCCCCGTCGTGTTCACCGCTCATCTCGGCGAGCTCGATCAACCGCCCGGCGACGCGCGCCGTCACGTCGCGGGTGGCGAAATCCACGAGCTGCCGATCGGCATCGGCCAGCAACAGGGCCAGGCGGTCGAGGACCAGCGACGCCACCCGGGGATGCCGCTCGATGAAACGCCGGAAGTCTGCGGTCCGCATCGCCACGGCCTCGAGCTTCTCGAGCGCCGCCACCGTCGCCGTTCGCGGCCGCCCGGCGAGCGCCGACATCTCACCGAGGAGCTCGCCCGTGACCGCAAACCTCAGCACCACCTCCCGACCGGCGACCCTCGTCACTGAGCGCCGCCAGAAAATCAAGCGGATTGCAGTCAAGCTTCGACATCCCCGGTCGACACATGATCCCGCATGTTCCAAGCGCCCGCCAGCCGATCTCCGGCCGCGGGCTCGTCGGCGTCAGCGAAGGCCGATCGACCGGTCGTACCGTGCGCGGAGCGATCGCCCGTGAGAAAAGGCTAATCGGCGCAGAATTCGCTACAAACCACCCATCACCGCGATACCTCCCGGGCCACCGCCGGACGACGACCGGCCGCCACACGGCGCCACTGCCAGCTTCACCGTGACCGAGCACCCCAGCGGTGAGACGGAGGTCTCGATCGCGGGCGAGCTTGACATCAGCACCCTGCCGGAACTGGCCGACCGAGTGCAGGCAGCCCTGGCCAGGAGCCCCGTGCGACTGGTGGTCGACGTCGGACAGGTGAGGTTTGCCGACAGCTCGGCCATCTCGCTCTGGCTGCAATGGTCGATGGCCGTCCCGGAGTTCGAGCTGCGCGATCCGCCGGTCCTGTTGCGGGCCGTCATCACCACGATGGGGCTGGGCGAGCAGCTGGGCATGGACCAGTAGAAGCCGGCGGCGATCCCGGCCCCGTCTACGAGGCGGGCGTGGGAACGTGCGCCTCCGCCCGGGCGAGCACGACCATCCCCGCCAGCGCGGCCGCCAGCGCCACGAGCGTGCCGACCACCTGCAGACCGCCGGAGCGCGGCGACTCGTGGAACAGGGCCAGCCCCAGGACCACGCTGGCGATCGGGTCCAAGGCCGTGCTGGCAGCGAGCGTCGCCGCGAGGGCTCCCGTGTTCAGCGCCAGCTGATTGAGCGTCATCGACACGTAGCCGACGGCAGCCAGGGCATACAGCTCCCAGCTGGCGAGCAGGTGGACGAGGCCGCTGTGCAACTCGTCGACGACCGCCTTGGTCAGGGCCGCCGACAGCGCGAACAGGATTCCGGCCGCCCCTCCCAGCAGCGCCGCGCGCCGGGGCGTGGGCCCGCTCCGGGCAAGCAGCCCAAGCGGCACGCAGACTCCGGCGCAGACAACCATCGCGACCAGCCACGGGCCGGTCGGGGCCTCGCCCCGGCCGCCGGACGGACTGGCGATCACGACGAACGCGACCAGCGCGGCGACGACGAGCGCCGCCGCCGCGACATCGATGCGGTGCACGCGCTGCCCGGTGAGCCGGACGCCGAGCGGGAGCGCGAACACGACGCTCGCCACGAGCAGAGGCTGCACGACGACCAGCCGGCCGACGCCGAGCGCCGCGGCCTGGGCCACGAACCCCAGCGCATCGCACGCGATGCCGGCCACCCACACCGGGCGCCTCGCCATCCGCAGCAACAGGCCGGAGCTGGCGCCCGGCGACGGCGCGGCAAAGCCCGCTTTCTGCTGAAGGACGGTCGCCAGCGCAAACATCAACGCCGACACCAGAGCCAGAACTATCTCCAAGTGAGCGTCTCCATATCGACTCCCGGGAAGCTCAGCAAGATACGCGGCCGGGGCGCCGTCCCTTCTCCCGGACCCGCGGCCGGCGACAGACCAACACAATGTCGGCGTGCAGTCCGCCCGCGAGTTGGTCGATGAATTCGCGCCCGCCCTGATCCCCGGCGAGCCGGTGACGGTCCCGTGACGGTGGGCGATCGCGGGCCGGGCGGGCAACTAGACTCCGGCCCGGATGGCCACGCGGCTGTACGAGCGGATCGGCGGCGGCTATGCCCGGACACGGCGCGCCGATCCACGGATCGAGGGCGTCGTTCGCGCCGCGCTCGGCGACGCGAGGACCGTCGTGAACGTCGGCGCCGGCGCCGGCTCCTATGAGCCGACCGATCGGCGCGTGGTGGCAGTCGAGCCCTCGCCGCTGATGCGCGCTCAACGGCCGGCCGGGTCCGCGCCCTGCCTGGCGGCGGCCGCCGAGAACCTCCCGCTCGCCGATGCAACCGCCGACGTCGCAATGGCGCTGTACACCGACTTTCACTGGCGAGACCGCCGAAGGGGGATCGCCGAGCTGCTGCGGGTCAGCCGGAACGGGATCGTCATCCTGACGGTCGACCGGGACGTGGCAGAGCGTTACTGGCTCACCCGTGACTACCTTCCGGCGGCCAATGAGCTGTTCGCGCCGCTTGCGGCGGTCACCTCGCTCCTGCCCGGTCCGCGGCCGACCGTCACCCCCGTGCCGATTCCGGCCGACTGCCGGGACGGGTTCGTCCACGCCTTCTGGAAGCGTCCCGAGGCGCTGCTCGACCCGGCCGTTCACGGCTTGATGGCCGTGTTCGCCCGGATCCCACCCGCCGACGTGGCGGACGGCCTGTCACGTCTGCGCGCCGACCTCGCCAGCGGTGGATGGCAGCGGCGCAACCGCGAGCTGGCCGCGCTGGAGGCGCTTGACCTCGGTCATCGCCTCGTCATCTGGCGTCCGGAGCCCACTTCGGGGCAGAGCGCATCACCGGCCCACCTGAGCTGCGGGTAGCCGGTCGCGACGAAGTTCGGACGAGCCGCTGTCCGGGCCGGACAGCGGCAGGTCTCGTCCTCGCTCAGGCGGCGAGGCGCCGGCGAGCCTTCTGCACCGACGGCAACGCTCCCTTGGCCTTGGCCAGCGGCCTGGCCCGCAGATCGACGCTCGCCGGCTTGGCGGCAATGTCGATCTCCTCACCCGTTGCCGGGTTGCGACCCTTGCGCTTCTTGGTGGCGGGCTTGACGCGAACGGTGAGCTGGACCAGCCCGCCGATCCGGACCTTCTGTGCGTTCCCCAGCTCCTCGAGCACGACCTCGTCGAGCGCGCCCAGCACGCGCTTGGCGTCGGCCTTGGTGAGATCGGCGCGATCGGCGACGGCGGCGATCAACTGCGTCTGTGTAAGCGGCAATGCATTCCTCCGGTTGATTTTCGTGCGGCTTTTGATGCGGCGGCGTGAGCAATTGAAGCGTGTCTGGCAGATGGAGGCGATGTCGCCGACATCTGAACGCACAACAGCAGGCCTGCGGCCGGAGAGCCTACCGTCTCTGCTGCGGGCATCCCACGGGTCTGATCTCCGGAGCCCCGCGTGTCACCACCGCCGCGGGCACGGCGACGCGAGCAGGAGCTGAGGTGACGAGCATTCCCGCAACCCGGTCACCGTCGAGGTTGAACTCTCGGCCTGCGGCGCCGTCGATCCGCCCGCGCCATTCGCCCCTAGTAGGCCGCACGCGCGCCGAGCGTCTGAGCCAGCCGTTCACCACTCAGGCCGCGCGCGACGATCCCGTCGCGCCCCTCGGTCGTCGCCGCCGCCAGCATCGCATTGACGATCGCCTCCTCGGTGGACTCGATGACGGCGTCAAACAGGTCGGTGATGCGTGCGTCGGCGAGCATCATCACCCGGAAGGCGACCGGTACATCGGCGCCCGGCGTCATCCCCCGGTTCCCCGTCGCGAAGCACAGGAACAGGTCCCCGCTCGTGTGCTCGCCGGTGCCTCCGGTGCGAGCGACACCGAGCCCGGCCCGTTGGGCCAGCCGGGTGCATTGGTGCGGCAGCAGCGGCGCATCGGTGGCGACGACGACGATGATGGAGCCCGCGCCCGGCCCGGCAGCATACGGATCGGCGGGAACCGGAACGTCGGCAAAGCTGCCGGCGACCGCGACCCCGTTGACCTGGAGGCGCTCGCGCCGGCCATGATTGGCGAGAACCAGGACGCCGACTGTGGCACCGCCGGCGCCGCCGCACACGCGCGAGGCGCTACCGATGCCGCCCTTGAAACCGTGGCAGATCATTCCGGTCCCGGCGCCGACGGCGCCCTCCGGGACCGACCCGCCGTCGGCGGCGGCGATCGCCTCATGCACGTGCTCCGGCCGGACGTGAAAGCCGTTGAGATCATTGAGTACGCCGTCCCAGGTCTCGGCGACGACCGGCAGCGCCCACGGCGAGGGCAGCGCGGACTCCGGCCGGATCAGCCGGTCGGCCAGGAGCGCGTCACGGACGACGCCGACGCTGTGGGTGTTGGTCAGCGCCACCGGTGTCGTCAGCATCCCGGACTCCCGCACCCACTCCAGCCCGGTCATCTCGCCGTTGCCGTTGAGCCGGTGGCTGCCGGCGAAGACCGGCTGCGTCCACACGTCCCCGGGAGCGAGGATGACCGTGACGCCGGTTCGGACCGGGCCCTGACCCACGATGAGCGGACCGGATCCGGTCACGAGCGTGCGGTGACCCACGCGGACGCCCGGGACATCGGTGATGGCGTTGCGGGGCCCGGGCGTCCCCGCACCGATCATGATGCCGTGGTCTCTGGCCCGCACGCGCTCAGGCGAGAAGCCCCTGGTCGATGGCCCGCTGCAGCACGTCCTGGGCACGCCGCGTCAGCGCTCCGGGAGCGACGGGTAGCGCGGTCTCGCCGATGGCGGCGATCGGCTGGGCCAGCCGCGCCGTCGAGGCCAGGAACGCCTCCTCGGCGGCGACGACCTCCTCGAATGAGTACGTCCCCTCCTCGACGCTCAGGCTGTCCATGATCACCCGGCGGGTGATGGAGGCGAGGATCCCGGTTCCCAGCGCCGGCGTCCGCAGGCGGCCGTGGCGGACCCAGAAGACCGAGCACGTCGGTCCCTCGAGGACGGTTCCGTCCGATCGGACGAGGAGCGCCTCGCCGTATCCGGCGGTGAGCGCGCGGCGTGAGGCGAGCATGTTCGCCGCGTAGGAGAGGGTCTTGACGCCGTTGAGCACGACGGACGGGTCGTAGACCACCGGGAGGAGGCGCACCGGACGGATGAGCGCGTCGGTGTCGCCCAGTCCCTCGAGCCGGCACAGCCGCCGGCCACCGCGGGTGAGGATGACGCGCACCACGACATCTCCCGGAGGCGCCACCGTCAACAGCCGGTCGATGTCCTGCTCCACCTCCGGCCGCGAGAACGGCAACTGGAGCGCCGCGCACGAACGCTCCAGCCGATCCATGTGGGCGCCGCGCGCGAACGGCCGTCCGTCCCTGACCAGGAAGGCGTCAAAGGCCCCGTCGCCGCGGATCAGCCCATCGTCGGTGGCCGGAATCATCGCCTCGGCGGTCCGCATCAGCTCGCCGTCGAGCACCGCCGGCCACTCTCCCGGGGCCGCAGAGTCCGGATCAACCCGGAGCCGGCGGTGCGAATCGGTGGTCATGGGCGAATTCGTTTCAGCTGTCGGTGCGGTCATGACTCCGCCGCTTCGACCGCCGGGACCTGGAGTTCATGCTCGGGAACCGTCAGGTGCGACCAGTACCGGTCCGAGCGCGGCATCAGGAACGCCACGTAATAGAGGATCCCGCCGACGAGGATCGCGGCGACGATCAGCAGGTCCGATCCCTTCTGCTGGCTGAGCGCGATCCCCACGCCGACGAGGGCGACGACCGGCGCCACCGGCCACAGCGGCATCCGGAACGGCCGCTCGAGGTCCTTCTGGGTGAACCGGCTGACGAGCGCCGAGATCGCGATGAGCGCGTACAGCACGATGATCAGCACCGAGGTGAACGTCACGACGCTGATCAGGCTCGACTGGATGCACAGCACGGCACCGCAGACGCCGACGAGCAAGGTGGCGATCCACGGCATCCTGAACCGCGGATGGACCCAGCTCAGCGCGGTCGAGATCGGCGCCGGCCAGGCGCGGTCGCGCCCGCTGGCCCAGACGACCCGCGAGAACTGCAGCGTGATCGCCAGCGACGCGTTGAAGATCGCCAGGATCGCGCCCCAGGTGACGATGGTGACGGCCGTATGGCCGAACGAGGAGCGCACGACGTCGGTCAGGGGGGTGGAGGAGTGCAGGAAGGCCGGCAGGTGCTGAGCACCCAGGCTGACGCCGATGAACGGTATGACCTCGAAGACGATGCCGATCGTCGCCGCCAGCACCACCGCCTTGCCGACGCCCGCCGCCGAACCTTCGGTCTCCTCGGAAAAGTTGATTGCGCTGTCGTAACCGTTGACCGAGAACAGGGCCGTGGCCAGCGCCGCCAGGATGGCGCTCGTGGCCACTGGGCCGATGCCACTGGTGCCGGCGGCCATATGCGGACTGGTGAACGTGCTGAGCGACTGGTGGGGATGGAGGAACCCCGCCAGCGCCAGCATCACGACGACGGCCATCTCGATCATCAGGAAGAAGGCGATCATCACCGCGTTGAGCTTGACGTCGAGGCACGCGATCAGAGCGACCAGGATCATCATCGCCGCCGCGATCCAGTTCGTCGACAGGCTCGGCGACAGGGAGTGGATATAGGTGCCGACGCCGAACGCGACGCTCGCCGGCAGGAACACGGCCTGGCCGATGTAGTCCAGCAGGGCCAGGAAGCCGACCGGCCGGCCGAGCACACGGGTGACGATGGAGTACAGGCCTCCCGCCACCGGGAACATCGATCCGAGCTCGCCCATGCACAGCGCGACGTTCACGGCGATGAAGCCGCCGATCAGGTAGGCCCACAGCGAACCGGTCCCCGCGGTCGCGATGACCGCCGTCCCCACGACGAGCAGGGACGCCGTGGGGGTGATGTCCGACAGCGTCAGCGCCATGTTGCCGAGCAGGTTCAGGCCGCGCTGGAGCTGGCCCTCGTAGCCCATGTCCTCCAGCAGCAGCTCGCTCTCGAGGTCGGCCTCCGGATGATGGGGATGCCCTGTCTCGCCCATGTCTCAGGCTCCTGAAGCGAGGACGGACAGCGGCAGGGTGAGCCCCACGTTCCACATGCCGGCGTCGACGACCTCGAGGATCTTGAGGTCGCCGGCGAGGCTGCAGAGCATGTACGCGTCCTCTCTCGTGAGCTCATGCTCGACGACGATCCATTCGATCATCGCCGCCACGGCCTTACGCGTACCTTCCATCAGATCCGGCGCGATGCCCATCGCACCGTGGTGGCCGGCGGCGTCGACGTGCGGGGTCAGCGCACCGGCGGTGCGGAAGTACGGGGCAACGATCGTGCGCGGCTCGAGCGTGAACCTGAGGACGGCGCGCATGTCGCATTCCAGAGCGGCGACACAGACCTCGCCATCACCCTGCATCGCGTGCGGGTCGCCGCAGGAGAAGAGCGCGCCGTCACACCAGATGGGCAGCCACAGCGTCGACCCCTGTGTCAGGTGGCGCGTGTCGATGTTGCCGCCGCCCTTGTGCGGCGGGAATGCGGGTGCAGTCGCGGGCTCGTCCGGGTGGGTGCCCATCGTCCCCAGAAACGGCGAGAACGGGATGCGGACGCCGGGGACGAGCTCCGCCTCGGCGCCGCCGCGCAGATCGAACGTGCGCAGGTACGGATCCGGGAACAGGTCAGGGAGGGTCCCCAGGTCCGGCAGGATGACGCACCAGCCCCACGCTCCGGGCACGAGCTCCAGGATGTCGACACGCAGCGTGTCACCGGGCCGCGCGCCCTCCACGTGCACCGGGCCGAGCAGGTTGTACAGCGTGTCGAAGTCGAAGCTCGTCTGCTCAAACGTGTCACCTTCGTGGACCTGACCATGGCCGGCCATCAGCAGGTCGTACTGGACAGTGTCGCCGGAGCTGATCCTCAGCGTCGGCTCCAGCGTGTTGTCCCACGAGTGATGGATTCGCTGCGGATCGATCCGATGCTCCATGTGGCTCTGCTCCTCCTCCGTTGCCGTTTCCTGGAACTTCTCGCCGCCCGTCACCCGGGCGCTGTCATCCCAACCGTCTCAACCGCCGGGCCCGGCGGCCCCGATGCGCCAGGTGGCGACGACCTCGCCCTGCTCGACGATCACCGCCTGGCGATGGAGGTTGGCGGCGGCGCACGCGTGGTTGGGCACGATGTTGACCCGCTCGCCCAGCGCCAGCCGGCAGGGCCCGTCGCTGTCGACGATGGCGTGCTGCTCGTAGAGGCGCTCGACCCGCAGCTGCGGATGGCCGCAGACGATGCCGAAGCCCTCAGTTCGCGGCGTCAAGCGCTCGGCGGCGAGCGCCTTGGAGCCGGCGTCGAGGATCACGCGCTCCGGGCTCGGCCGGCCCACGACCGTCGCCTGGACGGTCAGCGCGCAGCGCTGGGGGTCGACGAGCCCCAGCGCCACCTGCGTCGCGTCATAGAAGACGTAGTTGCCCGGCCGCAACTCGGTGACCGGGGAGCCGGGACGCAGACGGTGCGACGTCGGCGTCGTCCCGGCGCTGAGGGTGGCGCAGGCGATTCCGCGTCCGGCCAGGGCCGCGGCGGACACGGCCAAAGCATGACGCTCGTCCTGCGCGGCCTGATCGAGCTCGGCGTCGCTCATGGCGCCATACGCGTGTCCGCCGAAGGTCATCAGCCCCTCGAATGGGCACTCCTGGCTGTGCGGAGCGCTCGCGATCGCGGCCGCCGTCGCCTCCCCGGGCGCCGTGCCCAGACGGCCGGCCCCGCAGTCGACCTCCCAGAGGTACGGTATGCGTGCTCCCGCGCGGCGACAGGCAGCGATGAGTCCCTCCAACAGGGAGACGTCGTCGAGCACCACCCGCAGCCGCGCCCGGCGGCCGAGAGCCGCCAGCCGCGCCACTCGCCAATCGCCCACCGGCGGATATGCGAGCAGGATCTCCGAGCAGTCCGCCCCGGCGAAGTATTCGGCCTCGGCAAGCGTGGCGACGGTCAGACCCGCGGCGCCGGCCGCTCGCTGGAGCTTCGCGATCTCGGCACACTTGTGCGTCTTGCCGTGAGGCCAGAGCGCGGCGCCCGCCTGACGGGCGCGCCCGTCCATCTCGTCGATGTTGCGGCGCAGCTTGTCGCGGTCGATCACCAGCGCCGGGGTGGGCCCCGCCAGAGGCCGGCGCTCCACGCCGGTACCTGCAGCCGAAGCGGAGGCGTCTAGCGCCACGTGCCGGCCTGGGCTGGTCGTCGCGGAGGCAGCCGCATCGCGCCGCAACGTAGCATCTACAGGGCAGCGTGCGACCGGCCGCTGCAGGATCAGGCGTCGCCGGTCAGCTCAAGCTCATCGGCGGGAATCCGGCCTGCCCATGACTCGCGGGTGTGGTCGAGATGGAGGGGCATCAGCGTCTCGGCGAGATGGAGGGGCATCAGCCTCTCGGCCGCCAGAGCCGTCCCCTCCTCCTCGAGGATCGCCATCAGAAACTCCGGTTTCGGATCGGCTGCGCCGGACCGCCGTTGGCCAGCTCGAGCATGGCCTCCCGCACCGGTGTCGCCGAGACACGGAGGCGTTCGGCGAGCGGGCCGAGCAGAAGTCCCCTGGCTCCAGATCCCCGTCGACGATGCTGGCACCAATGACGTCGCCGCCTGCCGGCGGAGGTTCGCCGGCGTCCGGATCCTCATGACGACAACGGTATCGCCGGGACGTGGCCGCGCTACGAGCCGCCGGACTCGCCACCGCGCGGCGACACGCGCACCCGGCGCGCCGCAGCACCGCGGGCCCGGCGAAAATGCGGTGCCGGACGGCGGCACGCGTTTCCTTCGAGCGCGCGGGTGGCGTACTCGATAGCCACCGTCGCCAGGGCCTGGTCCCGTGCCCGCTCATAGACCCGGCGGCGGAAGCGCCGCTCGCTCGCGCCGACCCGGTGGAGGTCGGCGCTGCGAAACGCCTCCCACTGGGTCAGCGCCGTTGCGGCCTCAGCAATCGCCGGCGCCGCCTGCTCGAAGACCTGCAGCACACACGCCTGACGGTGCTCGTGGTCGTTGCAGCCGTGGCCGGCGGGGCAACACAGGTACATATTGTTTGCCTACCCGCTGCCCGGGAACGACAACGAATTTTCCTGTTGCCTCAGATCCCGGTGCTCGCGATACGGTCACGGTGAGGCGGTGCGGGTTCGCAAATCCCGGCTGCACGCAGGCTCATCCCCGGTCATGCACCATCGCTGGGAGCGTTGCTGATTTGGCGCCTGGTGCACGCCGGGATCCGGGACGACGGGCCGGGGCCGGCCGGGCCGGCTGGGGTCCGCTCGCCCGCCGCGCCGGCGGCAGTCGAAGACGGGCAACGACGGGAGCGCGACCGGAGCTCCGCGGCGCCGCCGGTCGTCCGCGGACCATGATTGCGGTAGGGACCGCCGTTGCTGGCGGCCCCCCGCACAGATCCCAGCGTGCGCGTCAACGCACTGGGCTCCTCCCTTGGGTTCTGGCGTCAAAGCGAACGCTGGGCCAGGGGTGAAGGATCCGGGGTTGAGGCAGCCATCGCGCGGCGAGACCACGGATCCGGTCCCAGGTCATCCGGCCTTTCTGGCTGCGGCGCTTCAGCGCCTGTC
>DASZMK010000074.1:0-15310 GCA_035551855.1 Solirubrobacteraceae bacterium | reverse complement strand
CGCGATCCGCCCCCAGATCCGGCAATCGGCCATGCATGACGCGCCAAATCAGAATCCCGCCGGAAGATCCGGCGCATTCCTGGGGCTATGCGTGCACGTGGTGCCAAATCACGGGCGCGGTGCATGATTTGGCGCAATCTGCACGCTGAAACTGGAGCAACGGCCCCGGACGCCACGGACCGGCGGCGAACCGCCCGCGGACCCCCACGGAAACCTGCGACCGCCCACGGAAACCTGCGGACGCCCACGGAAACCCGCGAACCGCCGGACCGCCGGTCAGCCTCCCTTCGATGCAGCCGTTGTTTCAACCACAACCACCACAACCACCGCAACGACACAGCGGCCCGGACCAGAAGGCCCAAGCCGCATGCCAGACACCTGATGGTCCGAGAGGGAGCGACTCGGCCAAAGCTCAGACGGCGACGGGGAGACCGATGTCGACGCCGTGCTCGGCGAGCTGGGTGACCGCGGCGAACACCTCGTCTGCCTGGAGCTCGTCGAACTGGTGCGGCCGGCGCGCCATCCAGGCCGCCAGCCGTGAGCCGTGGATGTAGACGCATCGCCCATCGGCGACGCAGCCGGCCGGGAAGTCCGACCAGAACACGACCACCGACTGGACCCACATCCGGCGCTCGGCGACCCGCTGCACGCTCTCCCGCAGGGTGGTGGCGTCGACCCGCGCCGTCGGCCGGAGCCGCTCGAGGCGGGGTGGCGCCTCCGGGTCCGCGGACAGCTCGGCGACGGGCTCGCCCGCATTCATCCGCACGACGCCCGCGGGGCTCATGCTCTCCATCAGGATCAGCCCGCCCGGCCCCACCGCAATGTGCTCGTAGACGCCGTCCGGGCCGCGGACATCATGCAGAAAGCGCCAGCCGGACTGCTGGAGCGGCACGACCGCCAGCTCGGTGCGCCGGCCGGCGCGGGTGCCGAACGTCCCGGAGCCCGGCCGGACGCGCCCCCACCCCACGGTGGACCACGCGGCCGCCGCCGCCCCGGCGATCAGACCCGCCAACCAGGAGGTGCCGTGGCCGTTGAACACGAGCACGAGGATGCCCGCGACGACTACTGCAACCGCCGCCACGCCGGCGGCCCGCACCACTCGCGCGGCGCCCACGGGCCCGGAGCGCCTTGGGCTCCGAACCGGGGCGTGGAGGTCAAATCGAGCCGCCATACCCCTTAAACGTCTGTCCACGCGAACCGTTCGCGCGTTCGCCCCCGGAACCATCTTTTTTCCTCCACCGGAAATCATACGTCCCGCGTGGCGGAATGCCACCGGAATTTCCGTTCTGGGTCATCGCCGTAGAATCGCGCCACGACGCGACCACAAGGAGAGGAACATGGGCGAGGCGCAGGTCAAGTTCCTGCTCGGCGAGCGGGACATCCCCACGCATTGGGTCAACCTGACGGCCGATCTCGGCCCCACCCACGCCGCTCCCCCGCCTCTCCATCCGGGGACGAAGGAGCCGGCGGGGCCGGACGACCTGACGCCGCTGTTCCCGATGGGCCTGATCGCCCAGGAGGTCGCCCCGGACCCGGAGATCGAGATCCCGGACGCCGTGCGCGAGGCCTACAAGCTGTGGCGGCCCACGCCCCTGTATCGCGCCCATCGGCTGGAGCGCGAGCTCGAGACGCCGGCTCACATCTACTACAAGTACGAGGGCGGGTCACCGCCGGGCTCACACAAGGCCAACACGGCGGTGGCGCAGGTGTACGAGAACGCGTCGGCCGGGATCCGCAAGCTGACGACGGAAACCGGCGCCGGCCAGTGGGGCTCCGCGCTGTCGTTCGCCTGCCGCATGTTCGGCCTCGAGTGCGAGGTGTGGATGGTCGGCTCGAGCTATGACCAGAAGCCCTACCGGCGCTCGATGATCGAAACCTGGGGCGCGACCGTGCACCGCTCGCCGTCCGAGCTGACCGAGGCCGGCCGCGCGCAGCGCGAGCACACGACCGGGTCGTTGGGGATCGCCATCTCCGAGGCCGTCGAGGTCGCCGCGCAGAACGCGGACACCAACTACGCGCTCGGCTCGGTGCTCAATCACGTGCTCCTGCACCAGACGGTCATCGGTCAGGAGGCGCTGGCCCAGATGGAGATGGCGGGCGAGTATCCGGACACGGTGATCGCCTGCGTCGGCGGCGGGTCGAACTTCGGCGGCCTGACGTTCCCGTTCCTGCGCCGGGTGATCCGGGGCGAGGCGCAGACGCGCTTCATCGCCACCGAGCCGGCCGCCTGCCCCACGCTGACGCGCGGCGTGTATGCGTACGACTTCGGAGACACGGTGGGACTGACGCCGTTGATGCCGATGTACACCCTGGGCCACGACTTCGTGCCGCCGCCGGTTCACGCGGGCGGACTGCGCTACCACGGCGACTCGCCGCTGGTGTGCGCGCTCGTCAAGGCCGGGATGGTCGAGCCCCACGCCTACCGTCAGAACGAGACGTTCGAGGCCGCGGTCCGCTTCGCCCGCTGCGAGGGCATCATCCCGGCGCCGGAGCCGGCGCATGCCATCCGGGCCG
This sequence comes from Solirubrobacteraceae bacterium, assembly GCA_035551855.1. Lineage (GTDB taxonomy): Bacteria > Actinomycetota > Thermoleophilia > Solirubrobacterales > Solirubrobacteraceae > Palsa-465. The sequence continues at coordinate 12,796 of DASZMK010000074.1, read as the reverse complement.
TGATCGACGAAGCGACCGCCGCCCGCGAATCCGGCGAGCAGCGCGTCATCCTGTTCGGCCTCTGCGGTCACGGACACTTCGACCTGAGCGCCTACGACGCGTATCTGGCGGGCAAGCTCGAGGACCCGGAGTTCTCTGAACCCGAGCGGGACGCGGCACTCGCGGCGCTGCCGCAGGCCCCGGCGCTGGCATGACGGCGGGCTGACGGGGGCACTCACCCCTCAGGTGCCACACGGCCGGCGGTCAGCAGCGGCCCAAGGACGACGGCGACGGCGGTCTGGATCATTGCCGCCAGGCTGGTAATCCGGCGCGCATTCCGCCCGGACGGCCGCGCCGCGTCATCAGTTCCGCGGCGCAGCGGCATCCGGTACTCCCTCCTCGAGCGCCTGCACGCCCTCCCGGGCGTCGGCCTGTGCGCGGCAGCGTATCGCGCCGCCCGGGCACCTGCCTCTCCGCCCGGAGAGGGCCCGGATCGCTCTGGTACGATCGGACACGAGGGAGGAGCACGCGATTCGCCGCTGTCACCCCGTTTCCCGGGGCAACGGCGCGAGCCCGCGCTCCTCATGGACCGGGAAAGGCCGCGAACGGGAGCGGTGCCATGGAGACAGAGCTGCGCGGTGCTGTGAGCAAAGGAGCGGCGATGACGACGTCACTGACAGGCGACGTCCCCCCGGCCCTGAGCAGTCTCACCGGGCACCCCGCCTACGCCAGCACCCGGCGGATCTTCCGGATCATCGACCGCGTCAGCCGGGCCGGCGATCAACTGGCCGTCAAAGCGATCGCTCTCGACCTCGGCATCAGCGTCTCCACGTGCTACCACCTGATCGGCATCCTCGTCGACGAGGGCTACATCGAGAAGCTCCCCCACCGCGCCGGCTATCGGCTTGGGCCGACGATCAGCGTGCTGTTCGAGCGCTCCCGGCGCACGGGCAGCACCGTGGTCGTCGAGCCCGTGCTCCATGACCTGGCCCGGATCGCCAACCGGCCGGCGTACTTCGCCGTCCTCTCGGAGGCCGGCGACGTCGTCGTCACGCACGTCCACACCCCTCCGGATTGTCCGCCGGTGGGCGTCCCGCAGGGGTTCTGTGGCCCGTCGCACGCCCTCGCCCTCGGCAAGGTGCTGATCGCCGCCGGCGGCAGCACGGCCATCAACCGCTACATCGAGCAGCATGAACTGCGTGCCTTCACCCGGCGCACCATCACCGAGCCGGCCAAGCTCGAGGCACACCTCAAGGAGGTCCGGACCCGGGGGTATGCGACGGACTTCGAGGAGTTCGCCAAGAATCTGTACTGCGTCGCCGTTCCGGTCACCGACGACGGGGGGGCGGTCGCCGGATCCTGCGGCCTGGCGACCGATGCCCGGACGCCGAACGACGAGCTCAAGCGGCTCATCCGGCTGGCCCGGCGAGCCGCGCTGCAGATCTCGAGCACCCTTCGCGGCGGCGGCCGCACCAGCATGTTCGACGGACTGTCGTACTGACACGTCCCGCGTCCTCTCCCGCGTGACTGCGTCGCGCCCACCGGACGACGCCCCCTGGACGGCGCCCGGCGTGGCCGATGCCGGGTCAGGGCGCCGGGGAGCCGGCGGGCGAGGACGGCCGGGGCAGCCCCTCGGCGAGGTCGCCGAAGCCCGGAGCCATGACGGCCCCCGGCTGTCCCACCAGCTCCTCGGCGATCAGCGCCTCGGTCGTCAGCAGCAGGGCCGCGATCGAGACCGCGTTCTGGAGCGCTGATCGTGTCACCTTGGCGGCGTCGATCACCCCCCCCGGGATCATCTCGCCGTACTCGCCGGTCAGTGCGTTCAGCCCCCAGCCGGGCGGGAGACCGCGCACATGCTCGACGACCGCGTCACCGTCATGCCCGGCATTGCGCGCGATCCAGCGAAGCGGCTCCGACAGCGCGGCGCGCACGATCTCGGCCCCCAGCGCCTGCTCGCCGGCGTTGCCGTTGGCACCGGCGAGGACAACCTCGGCGTTGACGAGCGCCGCCCCGCCACCGGGGAGGATCCCGTCCTCGACGGCCGCCCGGGTCGCCGACAGCGCACCCTCCGTGCGTCGCTGCTTCTCCTTGAGCTCGACGGCCGTTGCCGCACCGACGTGGATGACCGCCACCCGGCCCGCCAGTCGCGCCAGCCGCTCCTTGAGGTGGTCGCGATCGCGCTCGTTCTCGGCCCGGTCGAGCTCAGATCTGATCTGCGTGATCCGCGTCGTCACCGCGTCCGCATCGCCGGCGCCGTCGAGAATCGTCGTCTCGTCCTCGGTGACGATCACCTTCCGTGCCCGTCCCAGGCGCTCGAGCGTCGTGTTCTCCAGCTTCATGCCGCTGTCCTTGGCGATCACCTCAGCCCCGGTCAGCGCGGCGATGTCGGCGAGGTTGTTCAGGCGGCGATGGCCGAATCCCGGCGCCCGGACCGCAACCGAGCGGAACGTCTGGTGGCGCGCGTTGGTGACCAGCGTCCCCAGCGCGGGCCCATCGACGTTCTCGGCGACGATCAGAAGCGGCCGCTGCTCGCGCATCACCTGCTCGAGCACCGGCATCAGCAGCTGGATGGTGGAGATGGTGACGTTGGTGAGCAGGATCAGCGGGTTCTCGAAGACGACCTCCATCCGCTCGGTATCGGTGACGAAATACGGCGAGAGGTAGCCGAACTCCCACTGAAACCCCTCGGCGAACTCCAGGTCAAGCCCAAACGCCGGCGACTCCTCGACGGTGATCACGCCGTCGCGGCCGACCGTGTCCAGCGCGTCGGCGATGACGCCGCCGATGCGCGGGTCGTTATTGGCGGCGATGGAGGCGACGTGGCCCAGCTCCTCCTTGGCGGTGACGGGGGTCGCCATCCGTCCCAGCTCATCGATCACGTGGTCGGCCGCATCCTCTATGCCGCGCCGGAGCAGCATGGGATTTGCCCCCTCGGCGATCCGCCGCATGCCCTCGCGGACCATCGCCTGCGCCAACACGGTCGCCGTCGTGGTCCCGTCTCCGACGACATCGCTGGTCTGGCTGGCCACCTCGCGGACGAGGTGCGCGCCCATGTTCTCGAACGGATCCGGAAGGTGGATCTCCTGCGCGATGCTCACGCCATCGTTGGTGATCATCGGCGCCCCCGCCATCTTCTCCAGCACGACGTTACGGCCCTTGGGGCCGAGTGTCACCTTGACGGCATCCGCGAGCTTGTTGACGCCGGTCTCCAGAAAGCGCCGTGCGTCCTCGTGGTAGCACAGGATTTTCGCCATTGACGATCACATCTCCTTATCCGAAATCCATACGTGCACACCACAGCGCCCTGCATGCGGCGGGGCGGCGGCACGTCTGCCGCGTGCCGCCGCCCGCCGTCACACCGCTCACTCAGTCCGAGACCGGCTTCAGGTCGAATCCCAGGTATTCGGCCGCGTCCTCTGGGTCGGCGAACAGGACCATCCGGTCGTCGAGGGCGACCATCCGGCCGTAGTGCGTCGACATGATCTCCTCGAACGCGTTCTGGTCGAACTCCTCTCCAAGGGCGTCGCTCAGGTCGTCGAAGTTGAACTCAACCCGGTGGTCGGCGTCGATCCGGATCATCGACGGGAGGCGTCTGACCTCCACGCCGGGCTTGTCCTCCATGGCCCGGGCGACGTCATGGCCCACCTGGTTGTCCATGAGCGTCACACCACAGCGATGCGAGGCCTCGCGGTGGAAGTCGTACTGGGATTTGGACGACGTCATTGATCAAGCTCCTTCGGCGTCGGGATTTCCAGATCCTTGAGGATTCCGCGGACCCGCTCACGGCAGCGCGACAGCACGTCCTTGAAGCTGACCGGAGCACTCTCGGTCTCCGACCAGATCGGCTCCAGCGCCTTGGCAGCCCGGAGGCTCTGAGCAATTGGCTCCGCCAACCATCGACTGAACAGCTTCCGGTTCTCCTCGGCGTACTTCTCGTCGTGGGTGAGACCATTGACCAGCTCGATCGTGTAGCCGAGGTCGCGCTCGAAGTCCGACTCGGCAACGCCCATCACGGCGGGGGTGACGAAGTCGCCGTTCGCGGCCGCGGTGCTCATCACATACCCGCTGCGGAACAGCTCGCCGACAAGCGGCTCGAACGCCAGGTTGGCCGCGGTGACCGCCTCGCACCAGTCGCGGATCGCCGTCAGGTTCTCCACGGTCTCCCGGGCCGGCTGCCAGACCGGATCGTTGTTCCACGCCTCCAGGTGCGCCTGGCCGTCGAAGCCGTTGCGGGCCTCGCTCGACTCCAGGTTGAACAGGGCGAGATCCTGCGCGATGCGCAGCTTGTGCATCGAGTTGACCGAGATCGCGTTGTTGATCATGTTCGTCGGTGCATCCCGCTGCGCGGGCACGAACACGTGCATCCCGAGACCGTGCTCAGGGTGCATCCAGGCGCCGACATGTTTCTCGACGGCCTGCGACCAGGCCTTGGACCACCGCTCGAACGCGCCCTCGTTGCGGGCGTTGGCGATGCTCGCCTCCACCTGACGCACCTCGCGGGCGTTGTTGCGGTAGATGGTCTGCTCCCACTCCTGGTTGGGGTCGCGGAACCAATGCCAGTCGGATGATTTGGCGGCCGTCCATTCCTTGGGATAGCCACCCGGCCCCTTGGCGAAGCCGTAGACCCAGTTCTGGGTCAGGTAGCGCTCCGGGTCCGGCTGGACGTCGACCGTCACGTCCTCGTACAGAGTCGCCTTCATCCGCGCCGGCTCGAAGTAGTTGAAGCGTCGGCTGTTCGAGCTGGGGAACTCAAGAGCGCCGGCCTCGGCGTCGGTGAAGACGAGTTTTGGGACGCTCCGTACGCGCCCCGTCGGTGTCTGCTCAGGAGTCTGCTCAGGACTCAGCGTGTCCGCCACGTGAACATCCCTCTCTTTCCTCAATCCAAAGCCGGCGCCGCCTGCGCGACGCTGACCGGTGTAGTTGCTCTCGGCTCGTCCCTCGATCAGCCTGTCGCGTGCTCCTGTTCCTCCTCGGTCGCGGTAATCGTGAACTTGTCAAAGAAAATGCGCGCCTCCGCGAGCCCATGGGCGCCCAGCGTCGAGATTGCGGCGTCGATCATCGGCGGAGGCCCGCACAGGTAGCCCTCGTGGCCGCTGAGGTCGCCCTCGAGGCGGTCGACAACGTCGGTGATCAGTCCGACTTCGCCGTCCCAGTCGTCCTCTGGGGACGGCTCGGACAGCGCGGGGACGAACTTGAAGTTCTCCAGCTTCTCCGCGAGCTGCTCGAACTCCTCGACGTGGAACAGGTCGCCGCGCTGGCGGGCGCCGTAGTAATAGGTCACGTTGCGGTGGATTCCGCGCTCGGCCATCGAGCACAGCAGCGACCAGATCGGCGCCATCCCGGCACCCCCACCGATGAAGATCAGATCGTTGTCAGAGTGCTCGCGCAGAATGAACACTCCGAACGGCCCCTTGATCTCAAGCTCATCGCCGGGCGACAGGTCGTCCTTGAGCAGACTTGAGAACTTGCCGCCCGGATACATCTTGATCATGAACTCGAGCCGGTCGGTGATCGACGGCGTTGTCGCCATCGAGAACGCCCGCTTGTGCTTGGTGCCGGGAATGCTGATGTCGACGTACTGGCCGGCGTGGTACTCGAGCGGCTCCCCGCCGTCGAGCGATAGGCACAGCTTGTAGATGTCATGGGTGAGCGGCTCGACGCTCTTCACCTTCGTCGTCAGCGACCGGATCGGATGTCCGGAGGTGAGCATCTCCTCGTCGTAATGCAGCAGCTCGATCTCGAGGTCGGTGAACGCGTGCGCTCGGCACAGCAGCGTGTACCCCTCCTCCTGCTCGTAGTCGGCCAGCGCGAACGTCGAGAAGCGCTCGAGGTCGACCTCGCCGGAAAGCAGGAACGACTTGCACGCCGAGCACTGGCCCTCCTTGCATCCGTGCGCGAGGTTGATCCCCTGGCGGAACGCCGCGTCCAGGACGGTCTCGTCTTCGCGGACCTCGATCTCGAGGTCGACAGGCTCGAATTTCACGGTGTGGCTTTGCGCCATTGCGTTTGACTCCCCCTACCAGGCAAACGAGTGACCGCCACCGTCGCGGCGGTCACTCGGTGCCATCTCCGTAACCTCGACCGTGCGCCGACTACGCGCGCCCGGCGAACCGTCCGCCGGGCCCACCGGCCTTGTAACTGGAGACGAACTCCTCGCGCTCGGAATCGGACATCTCGTTGAGAGTGACGTTGGGGCTCGGGAAGGGATAGCCCTTGCAGTCGTCCAGAGTCCACAGCTTCTTCGGATCGTCGAGATCGAGGTGCGGCTGCGGAACGAGCGTCTTGCCGTCGTCACGAACGTAGCCCAGATCCTTCTGGATGTCGGCCAGGTCCCAGTTGTGGTAGCGCGTCTCCCACTCCCGCATGCCGGTCAGGCGTCCCATCGCGGGCGTCGCGCGGTCCTTGTACTCAGGCCGGAAAGCGACCTTGTCGGTCCAATGGCAGGTCTCCGAGCAATACGTCCGCCACTGATCGTCGACCTTGTCGACGACCATGTCCTCGCGGATCAGGCACGGGACCATGCACGTCCAGCACCGGTGTGGGTACTGGTAGTTGACGTCCTCGAACGCGATCGGTCCGTGGCCGTTGGGATGGCGGAGCCGGTTGTAGTTCTCCCACCACTTGCCGTACTTGTCGTACCAGCCCGGATACTTGTATTCGAACCACTCGAAGTCCTCGTCGGTCATCGGGTCGATTCGCCAGTAGTTGACCGGCCAGCCGGTGGCGAAGAACTGGGCCACCTCGTGGATGTAGCCCTTGTTCCAGATCCGGTTCCACGACTCCTCGACGAGGTCGTGCGGCACCTTCAGCCCGTACTTCTCCAGCGGCATCAGGTAGCTGCGGTAGTAGTCGTCGTAGATCCAGCGCCGCCACGCCTCGGCATAGCTCTCGCGGTCCTTGCGCCGGTCCTTGGTGCCGTATTCGATGAACGTGCCGATCGCCGCGTCGACGACGGCATGGTTGTTCCACCAGGCGTAGCGCAGATCACGCTCCAGCAGCTCTCGATTGCGCTCGTCGGCGAGCGCCATCAGGATGATCGAGTACCCGTTGGAGATGTGGCGGCTCTCATCGGACTGAACCGAGTGAAAGACGGTCGGCAGCAGGTAGTCGCCGTTGGCCGCCGCCTCCGAGGGCATCGCCACGAAGAGCGTGTTCGTGAACGCCGTCTCGGCGACGATCGTCAGATAGATGTCGGCGGCCGTGATCGCGTCGCCGGTGATGAAGCCCTCACCGAACTGGCGCCCGATCGTCCCGGCATAGCAGTTGGCGAACGCCTTCTCGGTGATGTCGAAGCCGGCCGGATCGATGTAATGGTTCATGTAGAGCCGCTTGAGGTTCATCTGGATCGTCGAATGGCGAACCTCGTCGATCATCTGGACCGCCAACCCGTTGTGGACCTCCGGGTTGGGGACCGCGTTGATCGCAAGCGGCATCGCTCGCGCGGCTGAGATCTCCGGGAACGGGATGATGCTGAGGAACAGCTTCTGCCATTCCATCCAGCGCTGCTGGACGTGCCGGAACATGTTCCCGCGGATCGCGCCGTCCATCGCGCCGTAGACCCGCTGGTCCTTCTCCTCCTCCATGGGGAAGTAGGAGCGCAGGACCTGTTTCATCGGGTCCTTCTTCGGCGCCTTCTCGAACGTGTAGTCGGTGGGGTATTTGTCGACCGGTGTCGCGAACGTTGGGGTCCACGACAACTCCTGAATCTTGTCGTGGATCTTCGTCCGACTCTGCCGTCGCGCGGATGCTGCGGGCATGTGTGGCTCTCCTCCAGGACAGGGCCGTACGGATCGAGAGCCGTTTGTACCACCGAGCGCTCCGGACGCCGGAGATGATTGCGGCATATCGGTAAAACAACTGAGATTCCGACAATGTGCGAAATGTCAGACCGCGCCGTGGTGCCAGGCTGCACAATCGAGGGCGTGGCCAGGAGCGCAGGTCAGACCCAGCGCCTCGAGGTCGGCCCGGATGTGGCAGCAGTGCTACGGCCGGAGGAGGCGATGCGCCTGCATGACATTCGAGATATCGAGCGGCTGCGCTGCCATGTCTGCGGCGAGTGGATCGAGCCCGCCTCCAGCAGTCGCACCAGTGTCAGTGTGTCGATTGACGGCGACGACGTCACGGTCGACTTCGCGCACGCCGACTGCTCGCCGTCACGCGCCGACCTGGCGCCGCTCACGGTGATTGCGCAGGCCGAGCCCCTCGGCATCGCCTACGCCCAGGCGCTGCATCCAGAAGCCGGGGCCGTCCTCCTGTGGGAGCGTAAGCTGGACCTGCGCGTCCGCGGGACCGGGGCGCACAACCAGCGCCTGTATCTCGACCGCGACTGGTGGGAGGGGTTCCACCCGGCCATCGGCCAGGAACCGGTGCGCCTGCTCGTCGGCTGGCTGCTGCGATCCGACGGCACCGACCTCCTGCTCCTGCATCATGGGTCCGAGGTGGAGCACTTCCACAACGCGGTTGAGCGGGCGCCGGCCGGCTGGATGCAGGCGCTCGAGGACTCCGGCTTCTGCCTGCTCATCGTCGGCGCCGGGATCGGTCTCGACCGGCCCGGCGCGGACGCGATCCAGCGGGCAATTCGCGAGCACCGGGCCCTCATGGGCCTGGCGGAGTTCGATCTGTGAGGCCCGCCCAACCGTCCTTTCGCACGCGCGCCGGACCCGCTTGCAGAAGTGCACTTGTCGGGGTGGCGCCGCGTGCGCGCACCGGCGCCCCGCAGTACAGTCCAGTTCGTTGCCAGCTCGAGAGGGGAGCGCCAGATGTACGAGTCAGGCGGTGAGAAGTACTTCATAGTCGACGGTCACCTGCACTTCTGGGATGCAAGTCCGGAAAACTGGGTGAAAGGTCAGGAGCAGTACGCCAAAGGCTGGATCGAATGCTTCCATGCCTACCAGGGCCTCGGCCCGCCGGAGACCCATTGGCCGATCGAGAAGTTCCAGAAGTACACGGAGGAGGACTTCGTCCGGGACGTGTTCGAGGAGGGGCATGTCGACGTCGGGATCTTCCAGTCCACGTACCTGCGGTCGTGGTACACCGAGGGCTTCAACACCGCCGCCAAGAACGCGACGCTCGCCGAGAAGTATCCGGACAAGCTGATCGTCAACGGCCGCTTCGATCCCCGTGAGGGCGAGGCGGGACTCAAGCAGCTCGAGGAGGACGCCAAGCGCTACAACCTCAAGGGCGTCAAGGTCTACACGGCCGAGTGGTACAACGGGTCGCGGGGTTGGACGCTGAAGGATCCGGAGGCGCAGTTCTTCCTGGAGAAGTGTCAGGAGCTGGGCATCAAGAACATCCACGCCCACAAGGGGCCGACGATCTGGCCGCTGGACAAGGATGGCTTCGATGTCAAGGACGTCGACGTTGCCGCGACGAGCTTCCCGGAGCTCAACTTCATCATCGAGCATGTGGGGTTGCCGCGGATCGACGACTTCTGCTACATGGCGACGCAGGAGCCCAACGTCTACGCCGGCCTCGCCGTCGTGATCGGCGCGCTGATGCACGCCCGGCCGCGGTTCTTCAATCGCGTCATCGGCGAGCTGCTGTTCTGGGTCGGCGAGGACAAGATGCTGTTCTCCAGCGACTACGCCATCTGGGAGCCCAAGTGGCAGGTCGAGGGCTTCGTGGACTGGACGATGCCGGATACCGACGAGTACGCCGACTACCCGGCGGTCACGACCGACACCAAGAAGAAGATCATGGGTCTCAACGCGGCCAAGCTGTACGGGATCGACGTCCCGCCGGAGCTCCGGCTGCGCGATGAGGCGCCGGCGGCCAAGGAGGACGCCCAGCTTGTCGAGTCGGCGTGAGCCGGGAGATAACACAGGGGGCAATCGCCCCGGGAAGACGTGGGTCGTCGGTGCCCACCGCCACTCGGCGAGTGCTCGCGGCGCTCGCCGAGGTCCACGACCCGGAGCTCGACGAGCCCATCACCACGCTCGGCTTCGTCCGCTCGTGTGACGTGACTGCGGAGGGTGACGTGGACGTCGTCCTGCGGCTGCCGACGCCGCAGTGCGCGCCCAACTTCGCCTTCCTGATGGCAGCCGACGCGCGCAATGTCGTGCGTCGGCTGCCGCAGTTCCGCACGGTCAGCGTGCGCCTCGAGGACCACTACACCGGGCGGGAGATCAACGACGCAGTCGGCCGCGGCGAGGGCTTCACCGGCGCGTTTCCGGGCGAGACGGCCGACGACGATCTCGACGCGCTGCGCGAGTTGTTCGTGCGCAAGGCGCTCGTGGGGAGGGAGTCGCGGCTGTGCGAGGCGCTGCTCGCGGGTGGAGCGGCGGTCGACGAGGTGGCGGCGCTGCGGATCGCGGACCTTCCGGATACCCGGGACGCGCAGCGCTGTGTCGAGCTGCGCAGGCGCCTGGGAATCTCCTGTGGAGCGGATGCGCCGGCCTTCGTTCTGCCCACCGGCGAGCCGGTGCGGGCCCGTGAGCTCGAACGGTGGCTGCGCACCGCGCGCCTGATGAGGATGAGCCTGGAGGTCAACGGCGGCATCTGCCGCTCGCTGTTGAGGTCCCGCCACGGGGTGGCGGTGGACGACCCGGAGGAGGTTGTGCCGATGAGGCCGGTGGTGGACGATTCTGAGGGGGTTGTGAGATGAAGGCAGCCAGGCTGCACGCCTACCACGAGCCGCTCAAGCTCGACGAGATCGACGAGCCGAAGGCCGTTGGTCCGCTGGACGTCGTCGTGCGGGTCGGCGCCGCGGGCCTGTGCCGGACCGACCTGCACATCCAGGAGGGCCAGTGGGCGGAGAAGTCCGGCGTTGACCTCCCGTACACCCCGGGGCACGAGAACGCGGGATGGGTTCACGAGGTCGGCGCGGCGGTCAGCAACGTCGAGGTGGGGGACACCGTGATCGTCCACCCGTTCATCTCGTGCGGTCTCTGCGGCCCGTGCCGGCGCGGCGACGACATGCACTGCCTGAACGGCTCGTTCCCGGGGATCGACCGCGACGGCGGCTTCGCCGACTTCCTGCTCACCTCGGCCCGCTCGGTCGTCAAGCTCGGACCCGGCCTGGAGCCCAAGGACATCGCGGCGCTGGCCGACGCCGGCCTGACGGCGATCCACGCGGTCAAGAAGGCCATCCCGGTGCTCGGCGCCGGCACTCACGCCGTCGTCATCGGCGCAGGCGGCCTGGGCCACATCGGCATCCAGTGCCTGAAGGCGTACACGCCGACGGAGATCATCGTCATCGATCCCTCCGAGAAGGCGCTCGCCCTCGCCGGCGAGATGGGTGCCGATCAGACCGTGCGGGTCGACGGGACCGAGGTCGACACCATCAAGGAGATGACCGACGGGCTCGGCGCCGAGGCCATCATCGACTTCGTCGGCGAGAAGGGCGCGATCGAGGACGGGATCGCGATGGTTCGCGACGGCGGCTTCTACTACGTGATCGGCTATGGGGAGAACATCAACATCCCCACGATCGACGTCATCTCCCGTGAGATCTCCTTCATCGGCAACCTCGTCGGCAGCTACACCGACCTGCAGGACCTGATGACCCTGACCGCACAGGGGAAGGTCAGCCTCCACACGAGCACCTATCCGCTGGACGCGATCAACGACGCAATGGCCGACCTGGACGGGGGGCGACTACAGGGTCGCGGGATCCTCATCCCCAGCGCCGCCTGACCCGGGCCAGCCGGCCCCGGCGCCGGCAGGGCGCCGGTCGGTGGCGCGGACGCCGCGGCCCGCGCTTTCCGCCCCAGTAGGGCAGGCTCTGAAAGGCGCCACGCAGGCGGACGACCGCTCCCTGAGCGGCCGCGTGACATCGCGCATTCCTTTGCGCTTGACGAGGAAACTCGCCGGGTATCTGCGGCTCGTGATCGAGTACGACCCCCGGCTGGAGACCGGCGCCTACATCACCGACGGCATCGACCTCTACGAGGTCGTCGGCTGCCAGCTGGGCCCCGGCGTCATGGGCATGCGCACCGTGCGCATCCTGGTGGAGAACTGCCGCAACTTCCGCGGGCTGGAGTTCCTGCCGGAGAAGATCCGGGCCACCTTCAATCTCGTCCGCCATCCGCCGCTCCCCCGGTGCCCGGATCTGGTGGAGGAGATCCCCTGGTAGCCGGCCGGGGTGGCGGACGGCCAGGGTACGCGCTGCCCTGCCGGTAATCCGTGGCGGAGGGACCTGCCCTGCCGGTAATCCGTGGTGGAGCGACCTGCACAGTGCGCCAAAGCCGGACGCCGCCCGACATTTGGCGCAGACGGAGGGCTGAGCGTGCGCCTGGTGCCAGATCCTCCGCGGCGTGCGTGATTTGGCGCAATCCGCACGCTGGAATCCGGTGCAGTCGCCCGAGGCGGCGGCCGAAGGGGCCTGAGGCGGTCGAGGACCCGGCGCGTCAGGTTGTCGAGGGGTGCGGTGGATCCTGGGGCGTGGGGAAGTCGCCGTCGATGAGCTCGATGCGGTAGCCGTCCGGGTCGGCGACGAAGCAGATGCGGTACTCCTCCCGGGAATCGGTCCCCCCCACCCCATACGGCGGCTTCTCCGGCTCGATCCCGGCCCGGGCCAGGTCGGCGAGCAGGCCGTCCAGGTCGTCGATGACGAGCGCCATGTGGTTGTAGCCGTCGCCGAGGTCGTACGGCTCGTCGCGGCCGACGTTGACGGTCAGCTCCAGCACGTCCCCGCCGTCCGGCAGTCCCATGTAGACGTTGTATGCCGACTCGAAGGTCAGCCGGCCGCGGTGCTCGAAGCCGAGCCGGCGGTAGAACTCGGTCGAGCCGTCGATGTCGCGGACGCGGATGCAGGTGTGGACGTATCTGGCGCTCATGTCGACGAGCATAACTCGGAGGGCCGGGTCGGTCAGGCCGG
>DASZMK010000073.1:0-3406 GCA_035551855.1 Solirubrobacteraceae bacterium | reverse complement strand
CATCGCCGCCGCGCCCAGCGCTCCTAGCAGGGCCACGCGCCGGCTTAACCGGGCGCTCGAGGAGCCGGGCCGTCGACCGGCTGGGCCGGGACGCGCGACGGGCGCACCGCGACCCTTCAGAAGAGCGGACGCCGCGACGCCCCGGGGCGCGGGGGCGCGGGAACCGGCTACCGGCGCCCCAACCATACGGTTCATGACGATCCTCTCCCCTCGGGCCCGGGAGGCGCCAGGCCCCCCGACGGCGCGAGCATACCGCGCAGTGGGCGTGCGCGGTGAAAATCAGCCGGTTTGAGGTTCTCACAAACTGCGATGGCAGCCTCGTCCGGGGCGGCGATGCGCTCCCGGCAGCGCCCGCCCATAGGACTTGAGCGCGCCCCGCCTGCCCTCGCGTCGCCCCCCGCGGATGCCTTTGCTCCTCCCCGCCGGCAGCTTGTCCCTCGCAAGAGTTTTGCGCCAGCCTGGTTTCTCTCGCAATCAGCCCGTTTTGACCGCTACGGCCGGGGATCGGGGGCCCGGTCGCGCGGTGACGTTGTCGAGGGCGGCGACGGCGTAGTAGTACTTGGTGCCCAGCTTCAAGTTGGTGACGGTGAGGATGATCTCCGTGCCGATGCGGGCGACGGTGAAGCGGCAGGCGCCGTGGCACAGGGCGGGCGCATGGGCGAAGGCGAGCCCGGTGCGGAGAGGATGCCTGGACTGCCTGATGACGTAGCTCGTGACGGCCGGACCGCCGCCGCCATCGCTCCCGGGCGCGCTAAACCGAAGCTCGATCCTGGTCCTCCCGCGGGCGACCGCCTTCAGGCCCGTGACTCGTCCCGGGGTGCGCCCCCAGCGTCGCACGCACCGCGCGCGTCCGGCGGCGAGCCGGCGGACGAGTCGGCGGCGGGCCCGGGAGCGCTGGCGCTCAGAGCCGCGATGGGTGAGGGCGCGCAGGTGCTTGGCCGATGCGCTCACCGCGGCCAGGCAGGCCCGAAACCCGCGTGCGCGCGCCGCGTCCGGGTTCGTGATCGGGGCTGCTTTCACCACCGCGGTGGGAGCCGAGGTCGCGCCCGCGTTGCTGCCGGCGCCATCGCTCACGCTTTCGAACACCCTAATCGTCGAGCCGACGTCGCCGGCCGGGAGGGTGTAGGTCTGGCCCGTGGCGCCCGCGATCGAGCCGCAGTTGGCGCCGGTGGCGTCGCAGCGCTCCCATTGGTAGGCGTAGCTCGTCGGAGTCGGCAACCACGAGCCGTGCCCCTCGGTCAGCGTGCGCCCGGCGATGAGCTGACCGGAGATCGTCGGCGGGGACGAGCTCGTCAGCCCCGGCGGCGCGGGAGGGGCGCACACCTCGCCCCCATCGCCGGGGAGGAGGTTCACGGGGCCGAACATGTCCGGGGTGCTTGCGGGCGTGTCCCCGACGTTGGCCTCGCTGCAGTATCCGAGCCGTCCGTTGGCCCCGTAACCCCAGCAGCGGATGCTGCCGTCGTCGAGCCGCGCGCACGTGTGCTGGGCGCCGGCGCTGATCGCGATCGCGGTGCGCCCGGGGCCGAGGTTGACCGGTCCCACCGCCCCCGGCGTGTCGGTGGAGGTGTTGCCGACGTTGCTCGTGCTGCCGTAACCGAGCCGACCGTAGAGGCCGTAGCCCCAACATTCGACGCTCCCGTCGTCGAGCAGGGCGCACGTGTGGGCGCCCCCCGCGCTGATCGCCACCGCCTTGTGCCCCAGGTTTACGGGCGGAAGCAGGTCGGGGGTGTCCGTCGCGTTTTCACCCTCGTTGCTCTGGTTTCCATAGCCGAGCTGGCCGTCATAGCCGAAGCCCCAGCAGCGCACGCTCCCGTCGTCGAGGATCACGCACGTGTCCCCATCGCCGGCGCTGATCGCCACCGACGAGCGTCCCGGAGGGAGAGGTACCGGGCCGGCGCCGGCGGGGCTCGGGTCTGTGCCCCCGTCGCCGACATTGTTCGTGGTTCCGTAACCGAGCTGCCCCACCGAGCCCGTGCCCCAGCAGTAGACGCTGTTGACATCGGGGACGGTGTGGTCATCGACGATGGCGCAGGTGTGCGTGGTCCCGGCGCTGATGGCCACGGCCGTGTGCCCCGCGCCCAGGTCCACGGCACCGGCGGCAGAGGGGCTCTGATCGGCGCCGCCGTCGCCGACGTTGTTTCGGTTGCCGTATCCGAGCTGGCCGTCATAGCCGAAGCCCCAGCACGTCACCTGGCCGCCGGCGAGGATCGCGCACGTGTGAGCACCGCCGGCGGTGATCGCCACCGCCTTCTGCCCTCCGAGGTCCACCGCGCCCGCCGAGGCCGGGGTCCCGCTGTCCCCCACGTTGCTCGTGTTTCCATACCCGAGCCGGCCCTCGGACCCGTAGCCCCAGCACACGACGGAGCCATCGTCGCGAAGCGCGCACGTGTGATAGTCGCCCGAGCTGATCGCCGCGGCCGTATGCCCCGCGCCGATATCCACCGGGCCGGCGGAGGCCGGGGTGTCGGTCGCGCCGACGCTGCTCACCCCGGGGTATCCGAGCTCGCCCTCGCCGTTCCACCCCCAGCAGCGCACCTGGCCCGCCGGGTCGATGGCGCAGCTGAACTCGCCGCCCGCGTCGAGCTGCCCGGCGGCCACCGCGCCGGGCTCGGACGCCTGCTCTCCCGCCGCGGCGGCGGGCGCGAGCAGGACGATGAGGGCGGCGAGCACGAACCACCTCCATCGCGCGCCTCGGCCGGCGTCCCTGTGCAGGCGAGAGGAGACGCTGAAGCTGGTCTTGTCGGTGGCGGACACCGGGGCGGAGAGGTCGACGGGGCCCGCGATCCTATGCCATGCCGCTCGACGACGTCGATCCTCGCGGCGCGGCGCTGGACGTGCATCCCCGAGCCCAGCGGGCCGCCCCCCAGAGTTGAAGAAGCCGTCGCCACTGCTCTGAGTGATGGTGTCGCCTCCCGCGGGTTGGCCCTTGACCGACGGTGGCACAGCGGTGCGGTCAAGGCCGCTGGTCAGGGCTCGCTGTGGCCGGTGGTCTCCGGCGCGAGCGACGGTGGTCTCCGGCACGGGCGAACTACAATCGAGGGTCGTGAGCACCACCTCGGTCCAGGATCAGGGCGCCCCTCTGTGCGCCACCCTCGAGCAGGCATGTGAGCGCTGGCCCGACCGCCCGGCGGTCACGGCGGGCGAGACGACCATCACCTACGCCACTCTCTGGCATCGCGTGCGCTCGCTGGCCGCCGGGTACGAACGGCTCGGCATCGGTCGTGGCGACCGCGTCCTGTGTCAGCTCCGTAACTGCCCGCAGCATGTAGTGGCCATCGGCGCGACCTGGATGCGGGGAGCGATCCAGGTCGGCGCCGACAACGATCTCACGGGAGCTGAGCTGACCCGGCTCGTCCAGCGCCTGGGGGCCCGTGCCCTCATCTTCCAGCCCCGGCCCGGCGCCGAG
>DASZMK010000072.1:0-2755 GCA_035551855.1 Solirubrobacteraceae bacterium | reverse complement strand
CGCCCGCTGATGGTCGCGGGCGCGCTGATCGCGGCGGGCGGCGTGTACTGGCTGTCCCGCATTCCGGTGCACGGCCATTACTGGACTGACTTGTTCCCCGGCCTGGTCATCATGGCGTTCGGGCTCGGCGGGGTATTCGTTGGCGTCCAGACCGCGGCGAATGCCGGGGTGCCGCCGTCGCTCGCTGGCCTGGCCGGCGCGCTGGTCAACGCGTCAACCCAGGTGGGCGCCGCGCTCGGGCTCGCGATCTTCTCCGCCCTCGCTACCTCGCGGACGAACTCGTTGCTCGCGGCCCATGCGGGGCCGGACGTGGCGGCCACGTCCGGGTTCCGCCTGGCGCTGGTG
Organism: Solirubrobacteraceae bacterium; assembly: GCA_035551855.1. Lineage (GTDB taxonomy): Bacteria > Actinomycetota > Thermoleophilia > Solirubrobacterales > Solirubrobacteraceae > Palsa-465. Next base: position 2,410 of record DASZMK010000072.1, on the reverse strand, counting down.
GCCGGCAGCATCTTCCTCGTGGCCACGGCGTTCATCGCGCTACGGGCGACGAACACGCGCGGCGAGCCGACAAGCGAGATCACCGGCGTACTCGTCGACGGTGTCACCCGGGATGCCGCCGGGTCGCAGCGCATCGGGCCGGGCGTTCCTGAACACGGCGTTCCTGGACACGGGGCGGCGTCGTGAACGCCGCGCCGCTACGATGACGCAATGGCGAGAAAAAGCCGTGCCGGAAGGGCGTCCGATGGGGCCGAAGCCCTCGATCACGCCTTGAATGAACTGTGGACGTCAATTTCCTCGGGTGACGTCCTTATCGCGGAAGTGCAGGCCAGTTCCCTGATCGCCCTCCCGCTGCTGACCGGCGGCACGGACGCGGAGTACGACCTGCTGGCCACCGCGCTCGTCAGCGCCGCCGAGGCACGGGCGCACGAGCCGGAGGAGGCGGCGGCGTTTCTCCGGCTCGTGCTGGCGCTCGGCCCGCGGCCCGTCAAGCGCCAGGCCAGCGAGGCGCTCGCCGACTTCACCGACGATGGCGTCTATCCGCCGGAGTGGGTAAGCGGCATCGGCAAGCCAGCCACCGGACAGGCATACCGCGGCCGCGACACGTTCGGCGACCACGAGGTGATCCTCGTGACATTCAGCTACGCGGACGCGGAGCACGCGCTGCTTGTCTCGCTTGACGTCGCCGAACTCCCCACGCTCGTCTCCGTGAGCCTCATCACGGACGTCCCTCGGGTGCTGAAGTTCTTGGAGGAAGGCGACGGCCTCATCGAACGCCTTGAGCCGATCGCGCTGTCCGAGGCACGGCGACGCATCGAGGTCCCGCTGGCCCAGGCCGGCCAGGATCCCGACGTCGAACTCGATACCTCCACGCTGCTGGCCCTGCCGCTCACCCGGTCGCGCCTCCGCCGGCTGCCGACGCCTGAGCGTGGCATGGCGGTCACCTATACCGCCGCCGACCGAGCGGCCGCCGTCGACGACTTCCTGCGAAGCCCGGAGGCCGGCGACGCGGGCGATCCGGATGTGGCGCGGTTTTGGGCGCAGGCACTCACCGGGTACAGCAGCCGGGTTGCCGACGAGCCGCCCGCCCAGCCTGGCCGGCACAGGCTCGGCGCGGCGCTGCTGGTGTACGTCGCGAGCACGTTCACGCTTTCCGCCGGGCAAATCGACGGGATGCGGTCCGCGGTCACCGCGTGGGCCCGCTGGGCGGCGCGCCGCCAGGGCCTCGATGAGGCAGCTACAGAAACCCTCTTGACGCACCTGGCGACCGTTCTCGCTGATTTCCAGGGCGCGTACGACGATCCGGTCAATGTCGCGGCGCGCGGCTATGTGCGCGATATCGCCACGCCCGACGCGGACGCGGCCTGGCTGGCGGACTGCCGGGCCAGGCGGGAACTCGCCGCGCCGCTACCGGAGAACCGCGACCCCGATGACGCGGCCGCCGACCCGGCCGACCCCGGCGGCCGGGCCGTCCTCGTGGCATCCGAGTTCGGGACGTGCGACCTAGAAGGCGCGGACGCCGACGAGTTCCTCGCCGCGGCGTCGCGGGTCGTTGAGGAACTCTGGCACGACGAGCCACCCGCTACCTGGCAGGCAGGCAAGAGCCTGCTCACGAAGGGGCTCGACCCGCACGACGTCATCCACCTGCTGGCCGAATCCAGAGGTAAGTGACCGCGTTTTCTGCGGTCTGCGTTACGTCGTCACCACGTCGTGGCTGAGCGAGGTGTCGTTGGCGCGGAACCCCCTGATGTCGGGGATCCGGTGGTCGGTCATCTTCGTGACCCAGTCCGGGTCGCCGATCTGGCTGCGGCCGACCGAGACGAGGTCGAAGTCGCCGCGCTTGAACCGGCGCACTAGCTCGTCGATCCGGCTCGCACCGGTCGGCCGGCCTTCCTGCCCGGCCAGCGAGGCCATCACGTCGATGTCGAGGCCCACGCTGCCGACGGCGATGACGGCCGCGTCGGTGAACGACTTCGCCCAGCCCGCCAGGCCGAGGTCCGAGTCAGCCCACTCCGGCGTCCAGAACCGTCGGGTCGACACGTGGAAGATATCCGCTCCAGCCGAGCGCAGCATGCCGACCAGTTCCCCGAGCTGACCGGGCTCCTCGACGATCTTGGCGTCGTAGTCTGACTCCTTCCACTGGGAGATGCGGACGGAGATGACGAAGTCGGGCCCGGTCGCCGCGCGCACCGCCTCGGCCACCTCGGCCACGAACGTCGCGCGGTCGGTGATCGCAGGGCCGCCGTAGCGGTCGGTGCGCACGTTGGTTCCCGGCCACAGGAACTGGTCGAGCAGGAAGCCGTGCGCCGAGTGGAGCTCCACGCCGTCGGCGCCGATCTCCGCGGCGTCGAGCGCGCCCTGGACGAACGCGCGCTTGAGGCTGGCCAGCTCAGCCTCCGTGGCGGCGCGG
>DASZMK010000071.1:0-37723 GCA_035551855.1 Solirubrobacteraceae bacterium | reverse complement strand
GTGCGGGCAAAGCAGTACTCGGCCGCGATGCGAGGTGCCCGCGTGCGGGTGTTCAAACGCGAACGCGATTCTGGTCGGTTGCCGTGTCGGCTCCCCGGTGCTTGCCAGTCGGCCCCGTAGACGGTTAGCGCCGACCGTGTCGCCGTGTTCCGCTCGGCCCGACGAGGAGTCGTGTCACACATGGGGCTGCTGTCTCGTCTTGTGAGTGCGGGGGTTTCTCAACTACCGAAGGGAGATGACAGGCCAATGACGCCGTATGAGCAGCCAGCGATGAGCGCTAACTCGGCACCTAGCCGGTTCACCGTGCTGCCTGACGACGAGACGCTCGCGGAAACGGTCGCCGGGCTGAAAGCGCACGGGTTGAGCGTCGAGGTCGTCGACGATTTAGACGCAGCGCGCCGCGTGGTCCTCGCCCGCATCCCGGAAGGCTCCTCGGTAATGAGCTATCTGTCGGTGACGCTAGAGCAGACCGGGATCGCGAGAGATCAAGGCCGTCGCGTGATCTCACGCCTTCAGCCAGATGATCTGCAGATGCATACTAAAGGAGCGCGTCCGCATGGCAACAGGTGACGCAGAGATGGCCGATCTTCCGATCACGCCGCTCGGATCGGGACCGGGCGCAGGACTGCGGGCGTGCGTTGAGCGGCAGAAGGTTTACTTCGCCAGCGGCGGCGTGACCTGTGCCGCGTGGCACTACCCCGGGACCAACGGCGGCTGCGTGATCATGGCTCCCGGATTCGCTGTGACGAAAGAGCCGGGAACCGATCCGTTCGCCGGGCGCTTTCACGAGGCCGGATTCACGGTGCTGGCCTTTGACTACCGCCGCTTTGGGGAGAGCGGGGGCCAGCCGCGCCAGATCGTGCGGATCGGCGAGCAGCAGGCCGACCTGCAGGCCGCGATCGACTTCGCACGAACCCTGGCGGGAGTCGACCCCTACAAGCTCGCGATCTGGGGCTTCTCGCTCTCCGGCGGCCACCTGTTCGCCGTCGCGTCTCGCAACCCGGATCTAGCTGCGGCGATCGCGGTCTCGGCGAACGCTGACGGTCAGGCGGCCGCGCGCAACGCGATGCGCCACCAGGCGCCGCTTGCGCTCGTGCGCCTGACCGGCCGCGGACTCCTGGACGCCCTGGGTGGCCTATTTAACCGGCAACCGCTGCTCGTGCCGCTCGCAGGGACGCGTGGCACGGTCGCCGTGTTCGCTGCGCCCGACGCCCTCAACGGCGACCACGCCCTCAACCCGGATAACAGGTATCCGGACTGGCAGCAGGAGGTCGCGGCCCGCTCCGCGCTCCGTGTCAGCTTCTACCGCCCCGGTCGCCTCGCCTCCCGGGTTGGATGTCCCCTGCTCGTACTCGCGTACGATCAAGACGATGCTGCTCTTGCGGGCCCGGCCATCCGCGCCGGGACCCGGGCTCCCAGCGGGGAAGTCGTTCGCTTGCCCGGCGGGCATTACGAGCCGTACATGAACGGTCATGAACGGGCCGTCGAAATTCAGCTGTCCTTCCTGCGCCGCCATCTCCTCGACGGCACGCACGCGAGCACCGCGCAGGCGCCCGCGGCCGGGTGATAGGCAGCAGCGATGACGAACCAGCTCGAGCTGTCTGCCGGGAGGATCGAATACGCGGACACGGGTGGCGACGGCCCAGCGATCGTGCTGCTGTCCGGCCTCATGATGGACGCCTCGCTGTGGGAGGAAGTGATCCCCCGTCTGTGCCCAGGCCATCGGTGCATCGCGCCGACGCTGCCGATGGGCGCCCATCACCACGCGATGCACGCCGACGCCGACCTCTCGCCGCGCGGGCTGGCGCGGCTTGTCTCAGAATTCCTCGATCGCCTCGATCTCAACGACGTCACGCTCGTCGGCAACGACACCGGTGGGGCGCTCGTCCAGCTGCTCGCCTGCGATGGTGCCGCCCGCGTGAGCCGGATCGTGCTCGTCTCCTGTGACGCGTTCGACAACTTCCCCCCAGGCCTGACCGGCAAAACGCTGGTGCTGGCCGGCAAGCTCTCGCCGACGCTGTTCGGGCTGTTCATGCAGCAGATGCGCCTGCGGCCGCTCAGACGCCTCCCCCTCGCCTTCGGCTGGCTGACGATGCGAGGCGACGCTGCCACCGTGCGCTGGATCAAGCCAGTGCTCAAGCAGCACGAAATCCGCGGCGACACGGTGCGGGTGCTCCGCGAGATCGCGGCCCAGCCCCATCTCATGCTCGAAGCGGCCGAACGGCTGCGCACGTTCGACCGGCCCGCCCTCATCGTCTGGGCTAACCAGGACCGCGTCATGCCACCCCAACACGGACGCCGCCTAGCCGAACTCCTCCCACAAGGACGCCTGGTCGAGATCCCGGACAGCTACACGCTCGTACCCCTCGACCAACCCGCCCAACTCGCTGAAGCCATCCAGCAGTTCACCCACGAGGGAAAACCAACGAACTGCGTGACCTCGGCGAGAAGCATCGTCGATCAGCCGCCAGCGGGCGCCGATTCCAGTGCCGACACCGGTGACGACAGCCAATGACTGCGTATGAACAGCCAGCGATGGGCGCGAACTCGGCACCTAGCCGGTTCACCGTGCTGGCTGACGACGAGACGCTCGCGGAAACGGTCGCCGGACTGAAAGTGCACGGGGTGAGCGTCGAGGTCGTCGACGACTTAGACGCAGCGCGCCGCGCGGTCCTCGCCCGCATCCCGGAAGGCTCCTCGGTAATGACCTATCCGTCGGTGACGCTCGAGGAGACCGGGATCGCGCAGGCGATCGATAACGATGGGCCGTACGACTCGGCGCGGACCAAGGGGGCGGCGCTCGACCGCGCAACCCAGATCTAATGTCCTTTATCTACGGGCGTTTGGCGCCAGATTGCCGGTCTCGAAAACCGGTATGGGCGTATCCGTCCATCGGGGGTTCGGATCCCCCCCTCTCCGCTTCACAGCTGGGTCTCTGTCCGTTAGCAGGGGATTCAGCCGTGGTTGGAGGCGAGACCTCGCGCGAGCCGACGCTCCGGTCACGCGGACACGGCGGACATGCCCACGGCTGCTGGCCGGCGCGACGGTCGTGGTGGCCGCGGCGGCGACGGCGGTGACGTTGGGGTTGAGCGCGGCGGCGAGCCCGCCGGCGTTTGCCGTGACCCGCCACCATGACGGGTCCGGTGTTGGCGAAGGTCAACCGCACGTCGGGGGTCGCCGGCGCGAACCTCCTCGCCGCAATGGGGATCCACGCGCGGGTGATGGCCGCCGGTGACGGCCAGTCGACCTCGTTCAGCTGTGTGGCACCTGGGCCGGGGCCGGACGGGAAGTCGATGGTCATCAAGGGGTACGCGAAGGTGACGACCGGCCCGACGTCCACACCGTCGAGCGCCACGGGCAACACGGGCGCCGGTTGATCCGGTGACGGGCGCCGACGCCCAGCGCGGGCGTCGGCGATGACGCCGGTGGCGCCGGTGCCTCAGGCACCGGGCGTACGCTCTTTCTGTGATGCGCGCTCGCGCGCTTGCTGCCCACGGTCTCGAGCCCCCACCGCCCCCCTGCCGGGATGGTGAGCCCGCGTGAGCGACGAGGACCTGCGCGGGCTGGTCGAGGAGCAGGCGGCGCTCCGGCGGGTTGCGACGCTCGTTGCCAAGGGGGCGGAGCCGCACCGAGTGTTCGCGGCGGTGACCGAGGAGGTTGGGCAGTTGCTGCCGGTAGGCTTCGCGATCCTGGTCCGCTACGGGCCCGGGCGGACCGCCCTCTCGGTTGGCGCCTGGGGCGCGACGCGACCGCACTTTCCAGTGGGCAGCCGGTGGACCCTGCACGGGAAGAACCTCGTCACCGTCGTGTTCGAGACCGGCCGGCCGGCACGGATGGAGAGCGACGCGGGCAGGTCCGGCCCGGTCGGGGCCAGTGCTCGCGACATGGGCTCTCGCTCGGCGGTGGCGACGCCGGTCATCGTCGACGGGCATCTGTGGGGAGCCGTGGTCGCCGGCTCGTCCGATGAGCTTCCCCTGCCGGCGGAGACCGAGGACCGTCTGGCGTCGTTCACGGCCCTGTTGGCCACGGCGATCGCCAATGCGGAAAGCCGCGCCGATCTCCGGCGGCTGGCCGACGAGCAGGCGGCGCTGCGCCGGGTCGCGACTCTGGTGGCGCGCGGCGCGGCGCCGGCGGACGTGTTCTCGGCGGTGACCGAGGAGGTCGCCCGGGTGATGCCCGCCGACATCGGAGGCTTGGCCCGATACGAGGCCGACGGCACGGTCGCCGCCGTCGCCTCCTGGGGCACGGCCCCGGGCAGCTTTCCCACGGGCACCCGGTTGAGCCTGGAGGGGCACAACCTCAGCACACTCGTGCTCGAGACCGGCACGCCGAACCGGATCGACAACTACGCCGAGAGCTCCGGTCCGCTCGGGGCCCGCGCCCGGGCCGGCGGTATCCGTTCAGCGGTCGGAACACCGATCACCGTCGAGGGCCACCTCTGGGGCCTGATGGTTGCGGGCTCATCCCGGGACGATGCGATGCCGGCGGACGCCGAGGCGCGGCTCACGCAGTTCACAGAACTGCTGGCGACCGCCATCGCGAATGTCGAGAGCCGAACCGGCCTCGCCCGGCTGGCCGAGGAACAGACGAGCCTCCGGCGTGTCGCTACCCAGGTCGCGCGCGGAGCCGCTCCGGACGACGTGTTCGCCGCGGTCGCCGAGGAGGTCGGACAGCTTCTCGCCGTCGATGCCGCGGCGCTGTGCCGCTATGAGCCGGACCGGTCGGTGACCAGCCTCGCCTTGTGGGGCACGGCGAGATCGCTGCCTGCGGTCGGTACGCAACTGGCGCTCGGCGGCAACAACGTGAGCACGATCGTCTTCGATACCGGCCGTCCGGCCCGGATGGACTCCTACGCGGATGCGTCCGGACCGGCGGGCGTCGTCGGCCGTGAGGCCGGCGTCCGCTCGTCTGTCGGCACGCCGATCCACGTCGAGGGTCGTCTCTGGGGGCTGATGGCGGTCGGCGGGTGCGTGGAGCCGCGACTCCCGGCGAGCACGGAGGCGCGCCTGGTGCAGTTCACGGCGTTGCTGGCGACGGCGATCGCGAATGCCGAGAGTCGCGCCGGGCTGACCCGGCTGGCCGACGAGCAGGCGGCACTGCGACGGGTCGCGACCCAGGTGGCGCAGGCGACCGCGCCGGAGGAGGTGTTTGCCGCCGTCCTCGAGGAGGTGGGGCTGCTGCTCTCGGTCGAATACGCGCACATGGGGCGCTACGAGTCAGAAGAGGCGATCACCTTTGTCGCCGCCTGGGCCGCGAGGGGCAATCCGTTCCCCTCGGTGGGGAGTCGCTGGAACCTGGCAGGCGCCAACGTCGCCACCCGCGTGTTCGAGACGGGACGGCCCGCCCGGATCGACAGGTATGTCGAGGCCTCCGGGCTCGTCGGTGTCACCGCCCACAAGGCCGGCTTTCGCTCGGCGGTCGGATCGCCGATCATCGTGGAGGGCAGGCTGTGGGGCGTCGTACTCGCCGGTTCGACCCTGGAGCAGCCGCTGCCGCCGGACACGGAGTCACGTCTGGCCTCGTTCACGGAGCTGGTCGCGACCGCGATCGCGAATGCCGAGAGCCGTGCGGCGCTCGCCGCCTCCCGAGCGAGGATCGTGGCCGCCGCCGATGCGACGCGGAGGCGGATGGAGCGGGACCTCCACGACGGAGCCCAGCAGCGGCTGGTGTCTCTGATGCTGGAGCTGCGCACCGCCCAGGAGGCTGTGCCCGCCGCGCATCGGGAGCTCCAGAGCGAACTGGAGCGCATCGGCGACGGACTCGCCGGCGTGCTCGACGAGCTGCGGGAGATCTCCCACGGGATCCATCCCGCCATCCTGTCCAGAGGCGGCCTGGAGCCGGCGCTCCGAGCGCTCGCCCGGCGCTCGTCGATGCCCGTGGAGTTCGATCTGCACGTCGGCGAGCGGCCGCCTGAACGTGTCGAGGTCGCCGCGTACTACGCAGTGTCGGAGGCGCTGGCGAATGCCATCAAGCACGCTCAGGCGTCGATGGTCCGCGTGTCGCTGGAGGTGGGCGAGACGGCCCTGCGCCTGGAGATCAGCGATGACGGGGTGGGAGGCGCCGATCCGAGCCAGGGGTCCGGGCTCCTTGGGCTCAGTGATCGAGCCGAGGCCCTGGGCGGCACGCTCCGCGTCACCAGCCCCCCGGCAAGAGGGACCACGCTCCTGATCGAGGTCCCGCTCCAGCGTCAGAGCCGGGCGGCCTAGCCGCGAGCAGGAGTCGTCGCCTTCTCGGTCAGGCGACACGGTCCGGGGGGACAGTTCGTCCGGCTCCTCATCGGCGCCAGGCTGTCATGAGCGCGACCGAGTGGGGGTGCACAGGCCTCCCCTGCAGGTGCGACACGCCCAGTGGCCCCGGCCGACAGAGGAGGTGGACGAGGTTGTCCACGCACACACGCTTTGCCTGGGGGACGGCTTTCCTCGGCCTGATCACCGGTGTGGTCGCCGCGGTGCTGGTGACCTCACTGACCCACGGCTCCCCGAGCCTTCCGGCAACCCCGGCATCCCAGCCCCAGCAGGCTCAGCCGCAGCGCTCCGCGACCCCGGCGGCCCAGCCGCAGCACACCCAGCCGCAGCACACCCAGCCGCGGCGCACCCAGCCGCAGCAGCACACCCGGCCGCAGCCCACCCAGCCCAGCCATTCCCGGGCGCCGGCCGGTCACAGCCCCAGCCGATCGGCGCCGTCCAGATCGTCGCACTCCGGCGCAGGCTGCGGCAGCGGGCCCCTCGGCCCCGACGGCCCGCTCGGACGCAATGGGCCGCTCGGCCCCCATGGACCCCTCGGACCGGGGCACCTGCCCGTCATCACGAGCTGCGACATGGGGCCGAACGGACCGCTGGGCCCAAACGGGCCGTTGGGGCCGAACGGACCGCTCGGCTCCGGGCAGTAGTGCCGCGCGGGGACCCGGCGTCACCGATCGGGTTGGACTGTCCCATCGAACAGCCGCGTGCGACGAGACCCGCGGGCAGCATGATCCTTTGCGATCCGTATCACGGGCGCATGATCACGGACTGGGAGTCGACAGATGAGATTCATTCGCAAGCATCTGCCGGCGGCGATGATCACGCTGGGCGTGCTCGCCGTCGCCGCGCCGGTATCCGGCGCGGACGCACTGACTGTGCCCGGGGGCCTTCCCGGGATTGGGGCGGGCGTGGGAGGTCTTCCCGGCATCGGGGCGACTGCGGGCAACGCCACCGGCGTGGGTGGGCAGGCCGGAAGCTTCGGCTGTGGCGCGAACACACCCTCGACAAACGGGCCGGCCGGCGGAACCACGAACCAGTCGTGCGGCACCGTGCTCTCGTTCATCGGCCCCAGCGTCGGTGAGATCGCGAGCGTCGTGGGCCCGACGATCATCGGCTCGACGGTCGTGGGGCAGGTCAACGTGAGCGCCGGGCCGGTGCACAACGGCTAATGCGACGTTCTCGAAATCCCTTTGCGCTCTGACGGCGTCTGGACGCGGCTGAACATCAAAGGACTGTCGGAACGCCGCACCAGATCCGCGTCCGCCTCGGCTCAGAGGGCGCCCCGGCCCCGGATCAGCCGGGCGGTGCGGGAACGACGATCTGCTGTGACTGCGACGAGGTCAGGCCGTTGGCGTCGGTGACGGACAGGGAGACGGTGTAGGTCCCCGGCTGGCTGAATGTGTGCGTCGCCTGCGGCGTGGTCGCCCCGTCGGCGGCGCCGGAGGCCGAGTCGCCGAACCGCCACAGGACAGCGGCGATCGGCGATTGGTCGCCACCCGGAGTCGAGGTGCTCGCGAACGTCGCGGTGACGGTGCCGGGAGCGACGGCGGCCGAGAAGGCAGCCGTCGGCGGGGACGGCGGTGGAGATGCCACGCCTGAGTACACGGCGGCGTCATGGCTGGGCCCGATGGGACAGATCGTCCGATCGGACCGGCGGAGGTTGGTGTAGGTGGCCCTCAGTGCGGTCGCGAACGCCGTGCCCTGGACCCCGACCGCTTGGGTGACCTCGACCGTGACCCGGTAGGGCACCACCTCTCCGTGGGGATAGGCCGCGCCCCGGCACTCCAGGGCCACGTAGAAGCGTCCGCTACCGGCATACCGGCCCACGCCGGTGCGCGAGAGCACGAGGTTGTCGTACTGACCGGCGCTGCGTTCGCGGGTGAGCCGCAATTGCCGGCAGATGTTGCGCGTGCAGGACCGGCCGGTGAAGGTCCACCGGCGAGTGACCCGCTGTCCGCGGTGTTCGCCGCTGACGCGCACAGCGGTCACGATCCGTCCCTGCATGACGAACGCGGCGCTGACGCGCGCGTTGACGGGGCGCGGGACGGGGGACGCCGCCGCCGGCGGCACGCCGACCAGCGCCAGCCCCAGTCCGACAAGGGCGCCGAGCGCCAGATGGCGTCCGGGCATCCTCACCGGGCACCGAGTGGGCGTCCGGGCGTCCTCACCGGGCACCGCGTGGGCGTCCGGGCGTCCTCACCGGGCACCGGGTTCGAACCGCAGCGTCTTCAAGACGGCCGAGAGCTCCCCGGCGAGCTGCGCCGGGCGCCGCCGGACCGGGGAGATGACCGCATAGAGGCAGTACGGGCGGCCGCTCTCGGTGAAGAACCGCTGCATCCCCAGATGACCGGCGCGCATCACCTGCAGTTGCGTGTGGCGGAACTCGTGGAGCCCGAGGCGCGGCCGCCACCTCGCCGCAAACAGTCCGGCGCCCGGCCTGACGTCGTGGTCGGCGACGTACTCGACGAGCGCCGCGAACGCGCCGTCCGGACCCATACGCGCCGTGACGGCGGCCCCGAACTGCCCCGTGTCCGACCGCAGCGCGAAGCTGGCGAGGTGCAGGAACGGCGCATTTCCCGGCCGGCGCACAATCCGGGCCTCCCATCCGCGCGGAACCTCGATCGACAGGCCGTGCGCGCTCGTCCTCACGCCAGTCCACCGATCAGCACCATCGCTCCGACGATCTCACCGGCAACCACGAGGCGGCGCGCCGCCACGTCGAGCCGGCCGAGCGCCGTGTGCAGCCGGATGAGACCGGCACCGTCGCGCGCCGTGCGCGCGGGCAGCAGCGACAGGGCCCGGGTCAGGCCGAAGGCCGCGCCGACCGCCGCTCCCCCGGCCACGGTCCCGCACAGCACCGCCCCGGCCGCGGCGGCGTAGATGGCCGCGCTGGTCACGATCGTCGCCAGCCCGGCGCCGAGCTGAGCGCCGAAGGCCAGGCCGTAGACCCAGCCGCGGTACCGGGCCAGCCAATCCTCGTTGACCTGACGGCGGCTCGACGGCAGGCGGCGGCCGAGTGAGGTGGCGTCAAGTGAGACAGCCCCAACGAGCACCACCAGCGCGGCGATCGTGCGCCACGCACCAGCCGGCGCGAGCGAGCCGACGGCGCCTCCCACGGCGCCGCCCACCGTCCCCGCGGCCACGGCGCCGAGCGCGAAGGCCAACGCGGTCCAGCGCCACGAGAATCCGCGGCTCCGCTCCCCGAGCGGAGTGATGCTCGCAAGCATCGACTGCCCTCAGGGTGACCAGGCGGCGCGCACGCCACCGACCACCGCCACGATCAGGAACGCCGGCAGCAGAACGGCCCTCAGCGCTCCTCGTCCGGCACACGCCCGGCGGCGTTCGGAAACAGGCTGGGATGGCCGGGACCGATGCCCGACCGGGCCAGCGTCTGCTCCGAACGCGCCGCGCGCTCCTCCGTCGATCGCGCCGACGCCGGCGCGGCCGAATCCGCGTCGTCACGGGCATCGTCGACCATCGTCTCCAGCTGAGACCAGCTCAGGGCCGTGCCACGGCCGCGGATGCCCCCGCGTCCGTCGGTCAGGACGAAGTGGGGCGAGGCCGGAACGGCATAGTCCTCCCAGGCGCGCGTCGACATCACGACCTCGGCGGCCGAGGGCGCGAGGCGCCGCACGCGCGAGGGGCTCTCCCGCGTGGAGTCGTGCGTGATGACCACCACCCTGCCGGCCAGCGCCTCGAGCTCCCCGGACTCGCGCAACCCCGCCCACAGCGGCGCGCAGGACGTACACCCGCTGGTGAGGAACGCGAGCAGCGTCACCGGCGAGTCGATGCCGAACGAGAGCGTGACCGAATCGCCATCGAGCGTCGTCCCGTTGATCGCGCCGGCGGTCACGACCTCGCCCCCGCCCACCGCGTCCGCCGCGGGGGCCCGTGCGACCCCACCCTCCTCCAGGATCGCGAGGCGCCGCAGGATGTCGGCATGGCTGCGCAGCAGAGCGACGATGTAGACGATCGCGATGACGAGCAGCACGGTGTCGACGATGGCCAGCACCGACATGGCGCCTACGCTCCTCCGGCGCCCGGCAGCTGAACGGCCGCCGGCTCCAGGCAGCCGGCCTCATGTCCGCATACGGCGTCGTCGATCATCATCGCGGAACTGCAGCCGAGCCCGCGAATCGTGCCCGGGTTCTCGCAGGTGACCACCCGGCAGACAACCGGGGTCGTCCCCCTGACGTGGGTGTTGCACTGCCCGTAGCGGAAGACGTTGCAGTTCTGGCGGCGCTTGGCGCACGAGCCACCGGCGCACCGGCAGCCACCGGGGAACGTCTGCCCGGGAATCGCATTGCAGTCGATGTAGTAGCGGACGCCCGCCCCCTCGCAGAGCTGCTGCCCGCGGTAGTCGGTGCACATCCACCAACCGCCGACGAACGTCCCGGTTGGGCACCCGTTGACGCCCTGGTTGATCTCACAGCAGAACGCGGTGTAGCCGTCGGTGCACAGACCGTCGCCGCAGTCGGTGGGGACCACGACGCCGAGGGCGGTGCCGGGGTACAGCAGGTACCGCAACGGGGCGATGCTGAGCGCGGAGCCGGTGACCGCCAGGCGAACGAGCGCCGACCGGCGGGAGAAGCGGCTCTCGAGCGCACGCGCGGAGGAATCAACGAGACGGATGGCCGACAGGTCAAGGTCGCCGGGGCGGGCGCCGCGCAGCCAGGCGCGCACGGCGAGCGCCAGCAGGAGCGAGGTGGCCGCGCCGATGAGGGCCGGCGCCGGATGCCGGGATGCCAGATGCGGCAGACGGGTGGGCCCCACCGCGCCCGCGGCACCGGCCAGCCCGGCCGCCAGGAGGTTGCCGGCGACGTGGCGGCGGCCGAGCGGTGGGCCGTCCTCGTCACCGAAGCATCCGCAGGCAACGCTTCCGGCGGCGCCTCCGCCCAGAGCCGCGCCGGCGCCCAGACAGACGAAGGCGACCGCCAGCAGGGCCGCCGCGATCATGCCGGGAAGGAGGAGGCCGGCAGCAGCGACCGCCAGCTCCGCGACCGAGAGGATCCGGACGAGCATCGCCGGGGCGGCCAGGCCGGCGGCTCTGACCGCCTCCGTCGCCGGCCCGGGTCGCCGGAGCTTGGCGTAGCCGGCGAGCCCCAGCAACAGGGCAAGCCCATCCACCACCACGCCCATCGCTTCGCCCCCAAGCGCATGCGGGGCTACGAGAACCACCTGGCCGTCTCGCGCTGGTCAACCCTCACAGAGGCGCCCAATGTACCAATCCGGCTGGCGGGGCCCGAATCCGTCCGGCGGGGGCCGCCGGGGGCGGCGCGGGCCGCTCGCCGCGTCCGGCCGAAGGCCTCGTCTCGCACATCCAGCCGGTGGGTCCGCGAGCGGTGGTGCGGTCGCTGCCGGCCGCCGGCTGCAGGAGGCGTCGCAAGGGTCACGACTGGACCCCGGGCCTCGGGGCGGCGGTGCTGTTTGCCTCGCCGCGGTTCACGTTCTGACAGCCCCGCCTCCGGCCGGTCAAGGGCGGCTAAAATCTCAGTCGATCCGACTTAGATCTCGGATCAGATTGGAGATTGAGAAATCGTGGACTTTGAGACAAACAACAGCATGAATGCCCGCCTCTGCGACATCTGCGGAGAGCGTCCGGGCGTCGTGCAGGTGATGTTCGCCGGCGGCGGCGCCCGCCGCAGCGGACTGCTCTGCGAGCGCTGCGCCCGTGAGGCGATGGCGCAACAGCAGGGTGGGATGCCCGACGGCGGGCTCTTCGGCGGCCTGATGGGATCGGCGACCGGCGATCCGGGCGCCGGTCCCGACGTGCGCGGGCGCTCTGACACGCAGAAGCGCTCGAAGACGCCGGCGCTGGACAAGTTCGGACGCGACCTGACCGCAGAGGCACGCGCCGGGCGGATCGACCCGGTGATCGGACGCGAGAGCGAGATCGAGCAGGTCGTCGAGGTCCTGACCCGGCGGCGCAAGAACAACGCGGCATTGATCGGCGAGGCCGGCGTCGGAAAGACGGCGATCGCCGAGGGCCTGGCGCTGCGCATCGCGCACAACCAGGTGCCGGCGCTGCTTCGCGGGGTCCGTGTCGTCGCCCTGGACCTGGCCGGCATGATCGCCGGCACGCAGTTCCGCGGGGCGTTCGAGCAGCGGCTGAAGGCCGCGCTCGAGGAGGTTGTCGCCTCCGAGGGTCAGGTGATCCTGTTCATCGACGAGCTGCACACGGTGCTCGGAGCCGGCGCGCCGGAGGGTGCCATGGACGCGGCCAACATCCTGAAGCCGATGCTCGCCCGTGGCGAGCTGCGGATGGTCGGCGCCACCACGCTCGCCGAGTACCGCCAGATCGAGCGTGACTCGGCCCTGGCCCGGCGGTTCTCGCCGGTCATGGTGGAGGAGCCTTCGGTCATCGACACCGTGGCGATCCTGCACGGCCTGCGCTCGCAGTACGAGCAGCATCACGGCGTGGAGATCGCCGATGAGGCGCTCGAGGCGGCAGCGCGGCTCGCGGACCGCTACATCAGCGACTACCGGTTGCCGGACAAGGCGATCGACCTGGTCGACCAGGCGGCAGCGCGGCTGCGGCTGCGCGCTCCGGAGGGCGACGAGCGGCAACGGGCTCAGGCCGAGCTCGATCATCTGCGGGCCGAGAAGCAGGCCGCCGTGGACGCGGAGGCCTACGAGGACGCCGGCAGGCTGAAGGAGCTCATCGACGAGCTGGAGACGAGGATCGCGGCGCTACCTCGAAACGAGGAGGGCACCGGGGCATCGACCGTCGTCGCTGAGGCCCAGATCGCCGACGTCGTGGCGGCTCGCACCGGGATTCCCGTGGGAGAGCTGGTGGCGGCCGAGCTGGAGCGGCTGAGCACGCTGGAGGACGACCTGCACCAGCGGGTCATCGGACAGGACGAGGCGGTCCACGCCGTGGCCGAAACCGTGCGTCACGCCCGGGCCGGGCTCGCCGAGCCGGACCGCCCGCTGGGCAGCTTCCTGTTCCTGGGCCCCACCGGGGTCGGCAAGACGGAGCTGGTCAAGGCGCTGGCCGAGCGGCTGTTCGCAACCGAGAAGTCGCTCGTCCGGATCGACATGTCCGAGTACCGGGAGCCGCATACGGTGGCCCGGTTGATCGGCTCGCCCCCCGGATACGTCGGTTACGGCGACGGTGGACAGCTGACCGAGCCCGTCCGGCGACGCCCCTACTCGGTGATCCTTCTCGATGAGATCGAGAAGGCCCATCCGGAGGTCTGGAACGTCCTGCTCCAGGTGCTCGACGACGGAAGGCTGACCGACGGCGAAGGCCGCACGGTGGACTTCACCAACACGGTCGTCGTCATGACGTCGAACCTCGGCGCCGGCCAGGCCAAGCGACCGCTCGGCTTTGCCGGAGGCGAGGCCGGGCGGGCGGGAGGCGATCCTGATCGCATGGTCGCCGCGGCCAAGCATGCCTTCCTGCCGGAGTTCCTCAACCGGATCGACGAGGTGGTGGTCTTCGAGCCGCTGACCGAGGGTCAGGTGCGGGAGATCGGCGAGCTGATCTGCGCCCGGATCGCGGGCCGTCTGCGGGAGGAGCGCGGGGTCGAGCTGGAGGTGGCGCCGGAGCTGATCAGGCGACTTGCCACCGAGGGCTTCGACCCGGAGTTCGGCGCCCGGCCGCTGAAGCGGCACATCCGCCGGACGCTGGAGAAGGAGCTGACCCGCGCGATCCTCGACGGGAGGATCGCCGAGGGCGGCCATGTGCTGGCCCGCGACGGCGACGAGCACCCGATCGTGCTCGAGCTGGCCGAGCCCGCCACCGTCTGATCGGCGGCCTCACCCGTCGTGCGCTCAGGGCGCCCGCCACACCGGCGGGCGCCCCGGGCGTGTTTTTCAAAGCTTCGGAGGGGAGGTGAGGGGGGGCAGGGGTAGCGCGCGGTCGTCGTGGTCACACGCGGTGCGCTGGTGTTGGGCGCGGGCGGGCGGGCGCGGGGTTCGCACCGGATTGTGGCGTGCACCGTGTGACAAATCGGGAATGCCGCGGCCGATCTGGCACAGACCGGGGGCTGAGCCTGCGTCCTGTGCCAAATCCCGCGGCCGGTTCCTGATTTGGCACGTCTGCACGGCGCTGGGACCACCTCCAGCGGTCCGGCCACCGCGCGCGCCCCTCCACCGGCTCGCCGTTTCACCGGCTCGCCGTTTCACCGGGCCGCCGTTCCCGGTCACGTCGCGCAGAGCGGCCGCGTTCCGAACGCCCCCATCGATCGGCTAGCTTCCGGGGACCGACCAGACGCACGAACGTTCCCGATGCCCGATCCGTACGACCTGCAACGCTTCGTCGACGCCCAGGATGCCGGTGGCACCTATGACTCGGCGCTCGCCGAGCTGCGCGAGGGGCGCAAGCGCAGCCACTGGATGTGGTTTGTCTTTCCGCAGATCGCGGGCCTGGGGCGCAGCCCCACCGCGCAGGCGTATGCGATCTCGTCGCTCGGGGAGGCCCAGGCGTACCTGGCCCACCCGGTGCTCGGCTCCCGGCTGAACGAGAGCACCCGGATCGTGGCCGACCACCGCGGACGGAGTGCCGAGGAGGTCTTCGGTGGCGTCGACTCGATGAAGCTGCGCTCGAGCATGACGCTGTTTCACCGCGCCGACCCGGAGAACCCGCTGTTCGGACGTGTCCTCGACGCCTACTTCGACGGCCGTGCGGATCCGGCCACGGTTAGTCTCCTGGAAGAAAACCACTGACAACGGGAGGTCGAACGATGGCGACACGCAATGGAACAGCCGAGTGGCGGGGCGATCTCAGAAGCGGGTCCGGAACCGTCGCCGTGGACAGCGGGCTGTTCTCCGGCAAGTACTCGTTCAAGACGCGCTTTGAGGACGAGCCGGGCACCAACCCGGAGGAGCTGGTCGCCGCCGCCCACGCCGCCTGTTTCTCGATGGCGTTGAGCAACATCCTCACCGAGGCCGGCCACGCGCCGGAGTCGGTCAACACCACCGCCAAGGTGCACCTGCGGATGCTCGACGGCGGGCCGGCGATCAACCAGATCGACCTGGTCACCGAGGGCTCGGTCACGGGAATCGACCAGGAGGACTTCGCCGGGTATGCCCAGCAGGCCAAGGAGGGCTGCCCCGTCTCCCGGGCGCTCGCCGGGGTTGGCGAGATCACGCTCGACGCCAGGCTGAGGCACTGACCGGCTAGTCCGAGGCGGCCGGGGCCGCGGGCGCCGGGGCTGCCGCCGGAGCGCTCCAGGACGCCCCGGCGGTGGCCACGTCCCTGGGGTACGTCTTGCGCGCCTTCAGGAGGAAGACACCGGCCGCGGCGAGCGTGACGAGCATGATCAAGAAGCAGATCTGGAGGCCCGTGCCGGTTGAGGAGGAGACGACGTTGTGGGCGTGCGTGCCGATCGGCGCCTGGGGCGGGACGAAGCCGGCGATGAGGTCGGCCACGCCGCCGAACACGAGCGGCGCCAGCGCCTGAGCCAGCGATCGCAAGAACGTCCGCGTGCTCTCCGCTCGCCCCCACAGCCCGGCGGGCATGATGTCCAGCCGGGCGGCGTCGAGCGGCGGGTTGGCGGCCGAGATCAGCCCGGCGCCGGCCACGCAGAACCAGACGGCCGAGCTGAGGTTGCTGGCGAGCAGGCCCGGGATGAGCACGGCCGCCGCGGCCAGGTCGCAGATGGCGGGCACCCACACGCGGGCCTCGAAGCGGCCGTGGCGGGCGAGCACGTCGGTGACCGGGCCGCTCACGAGCGTCCCGATCAGCGAGCCGAGCACGAGCAGGCCGAGCACGAGCGTGGCCGTGGCTTCGCTGGTGTGGAAATGGCCGCGCAGGAACACGAGCGCGAACGTCTGGAGCCCCGCGAAGAAGAAGTAGCCGAGCGAGGAGCTGATGATGAGCAGCAGGTTGGTGGGGATGCGCATCACGTAGCGAAACGCGTCCATGAGCGACATCGTGTCCGGGTCCCGGTCGAGGACGAGCTCCGGATCCGGCTCAAAGCCGCGCTGGATGGCGGCCTCGCGGGCCAGGTCGCGCTCCTGCTCTACCGGGCTGTCGGCGGCCGGTTCCTCGCCGGCACGCCCGGCGCCGGCCGAGGCGCCGACGAGGTCAAGCGTGCCGGGCTGCAGGCGGCTCTGGCCGCCCCGCTGGGGCTCCGGCACCGTGCGCCACAGCGAGCGCGCCAGAAAGAAGCCGGGGATGGCCAGCACGATGAACGCCGCCCGCCAGGAGATCAGGCTGGCGACCGTGCCGCTGACGATGAAGCCGGCCGCGGTGCCGGCGATCTCCCCGCTCAGGATGTATCCGTAGACCCGGGCCCGTTCACCGGAGGGGAAGTAATCGCCGGTCAGCGAGGCGATCGCCGGACCCGCCGTGGCCGCTACCGCCCCCAGACCGACCCGGCTCAGCAGGAGCACCGAGTACGACGGTGCGAACGCCCCCAGCATCGTCGTGACGCTCCACAGGATCATGCTCGCCGCGAGCATCGGGATCCGCCGGAAGCGGTCGACGAACAGGCCGACCGGGATGACCGCCACCGCGCCGATCAGCAGCGCCACCGAGTTGAGCAGCCCGATCTTGGTGTTGCCGATACGAAGCGCGTGCTCCAACTGGGGAGCGACCGCCCCCACCGTCGCGATCTGCGCGCTGGACAGGGCGAGGACCCCGCCAAACAGCGCGATCACCCGCGCGCGCGCCGGGCCGCCGACGATCCGGACCACTCGCCCCCGGAACCGGGCGCCCAGCCATGCCAGCGCCTGCAGAACCACGACGATGGCCCGCACCGACCCCCGGCCCCTCCGCCGGGGGGGCGGCGGCAACGCTCCGGCGGCATCCGGTTCAGGCGGATTCGGAGGCGGGTTATCGATGGTTGATCACCGTTGGTCAGTGTGTTCGATCAGGCCGGCCCGCTCGGTGTGCGGCCAGAATCGACGGCGTTGGAGAATTGGACTCCGATGCTACGGACCGGCCAGGGTCCGCCCGCTCCCTGCGCCGGCCGCGGCCCCGGCCGGTCAGGCGGCGGCGAAGAGCCGGGGGTCGGCCGTCGTGACCCCGTGCACGCCGAGGCCGCGCAGGGCGTGGATCGCGCCGCGCTCGTTGACCGTCCAGGCATAGAGGAGACCGGCGCGGTTGGCCACATCCTCCAGCAGGTGGGAGTCGATCAGCCGGTGCTGGGCCATCAACGCCCCCCAGCGGCGGGCGCCGAGCCCGGCCAGGACCTGCGAGCGCCAATCTCCCCATCGGCAGCTCAGGCGGGCCACCCGGCCGCCGACGGAGATCCCCAGCCTCGCCCGCGGCTCGTGCGCGCGCAGGCGGTCGAGCACCAGCGGCACCTGCGAGGACAGCAGCGTCCTCCCCAGCAGGCCCCGGAGCCGGAGCTCATCCAGGAGCGCGGCCTCGCAACCGATGCGCTTGATGTCGACATTGAGCTCCACCTCCGAGAACCGGCGGCCGCCCAGGTGCGCCAGCGCGTCCGGCAGGCGGACGGCGCCTCGGCGGCGGGCGTCGAGGAGGGTGTGGGCCAGGACGAGCTCGTCCCGGCGAGCCCGCACGTCGAACTCGATCATGTCGATCCCCAGCTCGACGGCGGCATCGAAGGACGCGAGCGTGTTGGCGGGCACCAGCGCGCTGGCGCCGCCGTGTCCGACACGATGAAACGCATCGATGGGCATCCCGGCGGAAAATGACAGGTCCGGTGGGCCCGCGGCGCGGCCCATGGGCCAGCGAGGCCCCGGCCGGGCCCGGTCACACCCGGTTGGCATGACCGGACCGCTGAGCCGGTGAGCGGCCCCGGTCAGCCGCGGCGACGGCCGTCGCGGTGCCCCGCGGGAGCCGGCCACGGGAACAGGTACGCCCGGTAGCTGTTGACGCCGGTGGGGAAGCCGGCGTTGAGCAGAAGATGCCCGGAGCGATCGAACTCCGAGAGGTACGGCAGCGATCCCCAGCCGACGACCAGGTTGCCGTCCCCGGTGGTCTGGGCGTTGCCCTGCGACCAGGCGAGCAGGCCCTCCGGCTGATCGTAGGACCGGACCAGCGTCGCCGTGTGGGTGCGCTCGTCCAGCTTGATCCGCACGGCGCGGCTGTTGGCGAACTCGGACGCCGAGCCGACGCCCGTGTTCGCCGCCCCCGCCGACTCGTTGTCGAACACGGTGTACGTGTCGTGTCCGACGGGATTGGGGTCGTGCTGCCAGGCGAAGATGTCGCCGGCGCTGTTGAGCAACTGTCCGGGGGCCGCCTGAAGCCTGAAGCTGGAGCTTTTGCCGCCGAGTTCCCAGATGATGGCCCCGCTGTGACGGTTGACCTTGTACGTCGTCCACGTGTCACGGGCATCGATCAGCAGGTTCCCGTCGGAGTCGAGGTGCACGGCGTTGATGTGGAACCAGTCCCACGGGGTGCTCGCCGACGCCGGCAGCGGCTGCTCGCTCTGGCCGTATGGGACGTGGTCGGCGCTGTTCCACTGAAACAGGACCCTGCCGGTGCGAACGTCGATCTCCTGCACGACGCCGTCCAGGACGGTCTGATTGGACGGCCCGCCGATCGAAGTGAGGTCCGCGGTCGCCGTGGTGTAGGCGAGGATCAGCGCCGTGTTCTGGGGAGTGATCAGGAACTCGTGGCCATCGGCGCTCAGACCGTTGCCGGCGTTGACGGTTGCGATCTGCCGGTAGTGCCCGTTGTAGATGTAATCGGCTCCGGAGGCGAGCCCCCCCAGGCCGGTCCCCTGCCACCAGGTCAGGACCGGCTGCCCCTGGTAGCGCTGCACCCGGAAGTCACTGGCGGTCTGGCCCTGCGCGACGGGGTGAAACCAGACGACATGGCCGCGTTGATCGATGATCTCCGGCCCGTTGGCGTACTGCGTGGTGTCGCCGGTCGGCGTGATGAAGATGTCGCCGCGGCCGGGATGGCTGGACGCGGCCAGGATGGTGACGGGGGGCGGCGACGCGGCGGTGGCGACCGGTGCGGTCAGGAGCACCCCGGGCAGGACACCGGCCGCGGTGGTGGCCGCGAGGGCGACGAGCCGGCGCAGGCGAGGGCGCGCGTGCGTGCGGTGAGGCATGCGGTTCATTCCTTTTTTGACTGGATGGACGGGCACGTCGAGGCCTCGCGGAGTGAGAGCAGGGACATCCGGATCTCCGAGCGACCGCGGCCCGCGGAAACGCCGAGACGGTACCACAAAGGTCATAAAATCGATTGGCTTTATTCTGTATAGATCGAGATCCCGCAGATAGACTCACGACCACGCATGCGCTCGCTGTTTCGATTCCCCAACCCGGTCAACGAGAAGGCCGCCCGGACGGTCGCCGCCGGGGTGCTGGTCACCGTCGTCGTGGTCCTGCTGACGAGCTGGTACTGGCTGCTGATCCCGCTCGCGTACGGCTTCTGGGCGCGAGTGCTGACGGGACCGACGCTCAGCCCGCTCGGCTGGACGGCGCAGAACGTGATCGCACCTCGGCTGGGGCCCAGGCGCCCCGTGCCGGGGCCGCCAAAGCGATTTGCGCAGCTCATGGGAGCCGTGATGTCGAGCGCGGCGCTCGTGCTCGCCCTGGTTGCCGGAGATCATGCGGCGGCGGATGTGGTGCTGATCCTGTTCCTGCCCGCAGCGGGTCTGGAATCGATCGTCGGCTACTGCATCGGCTGCAAGGTCTTCGGCCTCCTGATGCGCGCTGGGCTGGTGCCGGAGACGGTCTGCGCCGAGTGCGCCGACATCAGCCCGCGCCTGCGGTCGGCGACATCCACGCCCCGCTAGGCCCTCTCTGAGGCGCTAGCCTGCGCCGCGCCATGCCCCGCAGCGCAGCCCGTCTCGCCGGTCTCGGAACCACCATCTTCACGGAGATGACCGCGCTGGCGACGAGCACGGGCGCGATCAACCTCGGCCAGGGGTTCCCGGACACCGATGGCCCGTCCGCGGTCGTCGAGGCGGCCGTGGCCGCCCTGCGCGGCGGCCAGAACCAGTACGCGCCGCTGCCGGGCATCCCTGCCCTGCGGGAGGCGGTCCGCGACCATCAGCGCGTCCATTACGGTCTGGAGCCCGAGGATGTCCTCATCACCTTCGGCGCGACCGAGGCGATCGCCGCCGCCGTGCTGGCGCTGTGCGATCCCGGAGACGAGGTCGTCGTGCTCGAGCCCTACTACGACTCCTATGCCGCCTGCATCGCATTCGCCGGGGCCCGGCGGCGGGCGGTCACGCTGCGCCCGCCGGACTTCGCGCTCGGCGGCGACGCGCTGCGCGCTGCGATCGAGAGCGGCCGCGGCCGCGTGCGCGCGCTGCTCCTCAACACCCCGCACAACCCCACCGGCCGCGTGCTCAGCCGCACCGAGCTGGAGATGGTGGCCGACGCCTGTGTCGAGCACGATCTCGTCTGCATCAGCGACGAGGTCTACGAGCACCTCGTCTTTGACGGGGAGCACATCCCGCCGGCGACGCTGCCGGGCATGGCCGAGCGCACGCTGACCATCTCCAGCGTCGGCAAGTCGTTCTCGTTCACCGGCTGGAAGATCGGCTGGTGCTCAGGACCGGCCGAGCTCGTGGCGGCGACGAGCAAGGTCAAGCAGTTTCTGACCTTCGCCGGAGGGACGCCGCTGCAGCACGCGGCGGCGGCCGCGCTCCGGCTCCCGCACTCCGAGCTCGCGGCGCTCCGTGACGATCTGCGCGCCCGGCGCGATCAGTTGTGCGGCGGGTTGCGGGCGGCGGGCCTGGAGCCGCTGGTGCCCGGTGGAACGTACTTCGTCAACGCCGACGTCGGCAGCGACTCGGTCGCCTGGTGCGCCGGACTGCCGGAGCGGTGCGGGATCGTGGCCATTCCCACCAACGTCTTCTACGACGACAAGGACGCGGCGGGCAACCTCGTGCGTTTCGCCTTCTGCAAGCGGGAGTCCGTGATCGCGGATGCCGCCCGCCGCCTGGCCACGCTGGCCGGGTCTCAGGCCTCCAGGGCCTGACGCAGGTCGGCGACGAGATCCGCGGGGTCCTCGATCCCGCAGCTGAGGCGCACCAGGTCCGGCGGGACGGCCGCGGCCGAGCCCTCCACGGACTGGTGGGTCATGGCCTGCGGGACCTCGACCAGCGATTCGACGCCGCCGAGGGACTCGGCGAGGGTGAACAGGCGCGTCCCGGCGGCGATCGCCGTCGCCTGCGGATGGCGGAAGCTGACCATGCCGCTGAAGCCCGGCCAGCGCACGTCGGAGACGCCCGGCGACGAGCGCAGCAGCTCGGTGACGGCGGCCGCGCTGCGAGCGTGCGCCTCCATCCGCACATGCAGCGTGCGCAGCCCGCGGTGCACGAGGAAGCAGTCGAACGGCCCGGGGATCGCCCCCACCGAATTCTGGATGAAGCGCAGCCGCTCGTACCAATCGCGGTCGCGGGTGACGACGACGCCCCCGACGACGTCGGAGTGCCCGCCGAGGTACTTCGTCGTCGAATGCACGACGAAGTCGGCGCCCAGCTCGAGCGGGCGCTGGTTGGCCGGCGTGGCGAACGTATTGTCGACGGCCACGAGCGCCTGTCCGCGCCGCGCCAGCACGCTCTCGATGTCGATCACGTTCAGCAGCGGGTTGGTGGGGCTCTCCACCCAGACGAGGCGGGTGTCATCGCGGACAGCATCGCGCACGGCGTCGAGGTCGGTCTGCGCGACCAGGTCGTACGCGAGCCCCCAGCGGCTGAGGACCTTGTCGACGAGGCGGTACGTCCCCCCGTAGAGGTCGTCGGGCAGCACGACGTGGGCACCGGCCGCGCACGTGGCGGTGATCAGCGCGTGCTCGGCGGCCAGGCCGGAGGCGAACGCCACCGCGAGGCCGCCCTCGAGCTCGCCGAGCGCCTGCTCGAGCGCGGCCCGGGTCGGATTCGCGGAACGTGAGTAGTCATAGTCGGCGACGAACTCGCCCGGGCGCGCCTGCGCGTAGGTCGAGGTCTGGTGGATGGCCGGGATGACCGAGCGGTAGGTGGGGTCCGGGACGAGCCCGGCGTGGACCGCCCGGGTGGCGAACGAGTCGCCGCCGGGATCAGATGGGGCGGTCACGTCGCCAGCGCCTCCAACAGGTCGGTGCGTGTGACCAGACCCTCGGCCCGGCCGTCCTCGGTCACGAGCAGGGCCTGCTGATCGCCGACCAGGAGCTCGACCGCCTCGCGCACCGGGTCCTGGCCGGCGACGGCGGAGAACGGGGGCTCCATGACCTCGGCGATCTCGGCATCGAGCAGCGCTGGATCCTCCGCCGCGTGCCGCAGCAGCCCGCGCTCGCCGATCGCGCCGACCACCGTCATCGGATCGTTGGCGCTGACGACGGGGAGCTGGGAGACACGATGCTCGTGCAGCAGCGCCACCGCGTCGCGGACCCGGAAGTGGGGCTGGACGGTGACGAGCTCCGGGACCTCGCCGGCGTCGCGCTTGCGGCGCAGCACGTCGCCGACGGTCAGGTCGGAGTCGCGCTCGAGGAAGCCGTACTGGCGCATCCAGCTGTCGGAGAAGATCTTCGACAGATACGAGCGGCCGCCGTCCGGCAGGATCACCACGACCATCCCCTGCGGATCGTCGATCCCGGCGGCGACGCCGAGGGCCGCATGGAGCGCCAGCCCGCCGGATCCCCCGGCCAGGATGCCCTCGGCGTGGGCGAGCCGACGGGTGGTCAGGAACGCGTCGCGGTCCGACACGGTGACCCAGTGGTCGACCACCGCCGGATCGAACGTGGCCGGCCAGAAGTCCTCGCCGACGCCCTCCACCAGATACGGGCGGACGTTCTCCTCGCCCCCGGAGTAGATCGAGCCCTCCGGATCGGCCCCGACGACGACCAGATCCGGACGGCGCTCGCGCAGATAGCGAACGGTTCCGGTGATCGTGCCGCCGGTGCCGACGCCCACGACCAGGTGCGTGATCCGCCCGGCGGTCTGGTTCCAGATCTCCGGGGCGGTGGACTCGTAGTGACTGCGGGGATTGGCCTCGTTGGCGTACTGGTTGGGCTGAAAGGCGCCGGGGATCTCCTTGGTCAGGCGATCGGCGACCCGGTAGTAGGAGCGAGGCGAGTCCGGCGGGACGTCTGTGGGAGCCAGCACCACCTCGGCGCCGTACGCCCGAAGCAGGTCGATCTTCTCCCGGGACATCTTGTCCGGCATGACGGCCATCACGCGGTAGCCCTTCAGCCGCGCGGCGATGGCCAGGCCCGTGCCGGTGTTACCGGAGGTCGGCTCGACGATCGTCCCGCCCGGGCGCAGGCGACCATCGTGCTCGGCGGCCTCGATCATGGCCACCGCCACGCGGTCCTTGATCGAGCCTCCCGGATTGAAGACCTCGAGCTTGGCAAGCAGCTGCGGGCGCAGTCCCGCGCCGATCCGCGACAGCCTGACCAGCGGCGTGTGGCCGATCGTGTCGAGGATGGAGTCCGCGATGGGGGCGGGCGGGTTCTCGGTCATGAGGCCATTCTGATGCCTTCCGAGCTTTTCGGCGGCCACCACCCCGTGACCCCCCACCAGAACCTCATGAGACCGTTTCATGGGAACATCTCAGGCATGGGGCATGTGAGGGTGCAGGGGCTGGCATACGCCCACCCGGGCGGCGACCTGTTGTTCTCCGACGTCTCGTTCCGGGTGTCGCCGGGCCAGCATGTGGGGCTCGTCGGACGCAACGGAGTGGGCAAGAGCACGCTGCTCAGGATCCTGGCCGGGCGCCTCTCCCCGGACGACGGCGCGTTCTCCGTTGGGGGCGGAGCCGGCTACATGACGCAGGATGTCGGCGCCGCGGGCGACGATGGCCCGGGCACCGTGCGAGAGATGCTTCTGTCCCTGGCGCCGCCGGCGGTCCGGCGCGCGGGCGAGAGCATGCCGGTGCTGGAGGCCCGCCTGGCCGCCGGAGATGCGTCAAGCGGCCTGGAGCTCGGCGCCGCGGTGGCAGACTGGTCGGCGCTTGGCGGCTATGAGCTCGAAGGTCGGTGGGATGCGAGCTGCCGGCGGATCGTCCGGGCCTCGTTTGACGAGATCGCCGACCGGCCGGTGACCTCGTTGTCCGGCGGCGAGCGCAAGCGGCTCCTGCTCGACGTCCTGTTCGCCTCCGAGGCGGCCGTGCTGCTGCTCGACGAGCCGGACAACTTTCTCGACCTCCCGGGCAAGCTGGAGCTGGAGCGGCGCATCCGCGCGTCGAAGAAGACCGTGCTCATCATCTCTCACGACCGTGCGGTCCTGACCGGGGCGGTCGACGCCATCGTGACGCTGGAGGGGCACGGCGCGTGGGTCCACGGGCAGTCGTATGCCACCTACGCCGAGGCGCGAGCCGGACGGCAGGAGCGGCTCGGCGACGCCGTCAAGCGCTGGCACGAGGAGGAGCGCCGGCTGTTCCGGCTCATGAAGACCTTCAAGGAGCGCGCCCGCTACGCCCCGGATTGGGCCAAGCGGGCCGATGCGATGCAGACGCGCTGGAACCGCTTCCGCGCCGGCGGCCCACCCCCGTCGCCCGTCGCCGATTCGGCGATCGCCGTTCGCATCCG
Source organism: Solirubrobacteraceae bacterium (assembly GCA_035551855.1). GTDB lineage: Bacteria > Actinomycetota > Thermoleophilia > Solirubrobacterales > Solirubrobacteraceae > Palsa-465. The sequence continues at coordinate 13,093 of DASZMK010000071.1, read as the reverse complement.
GGGCGGCGACTCGGCCCGGGTGGTGCTCGACCTGCGCGCGCTGGCCATCGGCGGGCTCGTCGCCTCGTTCTCCGAGGAGATCCGCTTCGGAGAGCGCGTGGGGGTCGTGGGCCCCAACGGCTCCGGCAAGAGCGCCCTGATGCACGTCCTCGCCGGGCTGCGAGCCGCCGACGGCGGAGAGCTGCGGGTGGGGCCGCGCGTGTCGACGGGCTTCTTCACCCAGCTGCAGTCACGGTCGGACTTCACCGGGCGCATCGTCCTCGACGTCGTCCAGGCCCGCACCGGAGCCATGCAGGCCGCCATGGCGGCACTCGCCCGGTACGGGCTCGCCGACGCGGCCCGCCGGCCCTATGACGTGCTCAGCGGTGGCGAGAAGGCGCGGCTGGAGGTGTTGATCCTGGAGCTCGAGGGCCACAACCTCCTGCTGCTCGACGAGCCCACCGACAACCTGGACACCGATTCGTCCGAGGCGCTCGAGACGGCGCTGCAGGGGTTCGAGGGCACCGTCGTTGCGGTATCGCACGATCGGGCGTTCCTGCAGACGATGGACCGCTACCTCATGGTCCTCCACGACGGGGGCATGCTGTCGCTGCCGTCCTACGAGGCGGCGGTGGAGGCGCTCCTCGACCCGGACCGGGCCGCGGAGGTCCGTCTGGTCAAGCCGCTGTAGTGGGCGCCGGATGAGAGCCTTCACGCTCGACGGCTTCGGTGCGCGGCCGCAGCTGCGCGCCGACCTGGTGGAGCCGGCGGCGAGCGAGGATCAGGTGCTCGTGCGCGTCCGGGCGTCGTCGGTCAATCCGGTCGACGGCGCGATCGCCGGCGGGATGCTGCGCGATATCGCCGACTACGACTTCCCGGTCATCCTCGGCCGGGACTACGCCGGCATGGTCGAGCAGACCGGCGCAGCGGTGACCCGCTTCCGTACCGGAGACGAGGTCTTCGGATTTCTGCCCCATGCCGATCCGGCGGTCCACAGCGGCACGTGGACGGAGCTCATCGCGGTGGCGGCGACCGAGTCCGTCGCGGCCACGCCCGCCGGCCTCGACCCGCCGGCCGCCGGGGCGCTGGCCCTGGTCGGCGTCACCGCCATGGCGTGCCTGGACGCGCTCGCGCTGGGCGACGGCGACACGCTTCTCGTCATCGGCGCCACCGGCGGCGTCGGAAGCCTCGCCGTCCAGATCGCCGCCCGTGCCGGCGTGCCGGTCGTGGCGACCGGTCGCGGCGACGATGTCGAGTATCTGACGGCTCTGGGCGCGGCCACCGTCGTCGACCGCGACGGAGACATCACCGAGGAGGTGCGCCCGCATCACGACGTCACCGCCGTCATCGACCTCGTCTCCAGCACGCCCGAAGCGTTCACCGTCATCTCCGGCGCGCTGGAGGCCGGCGGACGCGCCGTCTCGCCGCTGGGCGCTGCCGGCGATGCGCCTGGGCAGTTCAACGTCATGGCCGTCCCGTCGCCGGCGAACCTCGAGCGACTCGCCCGCCTCGTCGAGGATGCCGGGCTGCGCGTCCCGGTCCAGGAGACCTACGGCCTGGAGCGGGCCGGCGAGGCCTTGGTCGCTGCCGCGACCGCCCACCAGCAGGGCAAGCTCGGGATCGCCGTCGCGTGAACGCGAAGGCCGGCGCCTAGCCCTAACCGGCCGTCTTCTGCGACTCGCGCGGCTTCGACCAGCGCCCGCTGCCGCCCTTCTGGAGCTCCTCCAGCGTCTGCTCCAGGGCGGCCATCAGGTCCGGGGACGGCGAGGGCTGCTCCGCGGCCGGCGGCGCCTTGATCGTCTCGCCCTTGCGCTTGCGATTGACGATCCGTCTCAGCCGCGCCCGGTACTCGTCCTTGAATTTGTCCGGCTCCCAGTCGCAGGAGAGCTCCTCGATCACCGCCACGGCGGCGTCGAGCTGCTTCTTGGTCGGTTTGTGCGTCTTCTGGGTGGCGGTGTCGATGTCCTTGGTCGATCGCACCTCGTCGGCGAACCGCATGGTGGTGAGCGTCAGCGCTCCGTCGCGATGGCGGATGATCGCCAGGTATTCCTTGGCGCGCATGACGAAGCGGCCGAGGGCCGCGCGGTCGGTCTGGCTCATGACCTCGGTCAGCAGGCGGTAGGCGCGAACCGACCCATCGTCGTCGGAGGCGGGAACGAGGAAGTACGGGTGATCGAAGTACATCGGATCGACGTCCGCCAGGTCGACGAACTGCTCGATGTCGATGGTGCGCGTCCGGCGGGGCTCGATCGCCGCGAGCTCCAGGTCGGAGACGATCACCAGCCGGCCGTCGTCGAGCTCATAGCCGTGGGTGATCTCGTCGTAGGGAACCTCGCGGTCCTCCTCCGGACACCAGCGTTTGACCTCGATCGGCGCCCCGTCCTTCTCGTGGATCTGGTGGAAGTGAAAATCCACGTCGCGCACCGCGGAGAGAAGGCTGACCGGGACGTTGACGAGACCGAAGCTCAGCGATCCCGTCCACAGCGAACGCGCCATTCGTCAGCTCCCTCCCTGCTTCGCACCCAGGCTCGCCTCCAGGGCGGCCTCGAGGTCCATGCCCGCCGTCGGCTCGGCCTGGTCCGGGAGGTCCGGCTCCTCGCCCCGGCTCTTGGCCTCGATCAGCTGCAGGACGCGCTCGCGGTAGGAGTCGGTGAACGCCGTCGGATCGAACGCGTCATGCAGCGTCTCCACGAGAGCCCCGGCCATCTGGATCTCGCGCTGGCCGGGAGCGCGGGTGGGCTGGGGGAGATCGAGCTTGTCCGCGGGCACGAGCTCGTCGGCGAATCGCATGGTGTGCATGGCCAGGGCATCGTCGAGGGCTCGGATGCCGACCAGGTACTCGCGGTTGTGGAACACCCACCGGCCGATTCCCACCCGCTCGGCGCGGGCGAGGGCGTCGTGCAGCAGCCGGTAGGCATCCTGCCCGTCCTCTCCGGCGCCGAGGTAGTAGCCGTGTTCGTAGAAGACCGGGTCGATCTCCGGAGCGCGCACGAACTCCTCGATCTCGATCAGACGCGAGCGCTCGCCGGCCCCGGCGTTGATCTCGTCCTGGCTGAGCATCACGTACTCGCCGCTGCGTACCTCATACCCCTTGGCGACCTCCTTGTACGGCACCTCCCTGCCCTCCTTGGAGCAGACGCGCTTCTGCTTGATCCGCGCTCCATCCTTGGCGTGGACCTGGTGAAAGTGGACGCCGTGGTCCTCGATCGCCGAGTGCACCTTGATGGGCACGACCGTGAGGCCGAAGGTGATCGTGCCGTTCCAGATCGAGCGGGGCATCTTGTCTGGCGCTACCCGGCGTCGCGGCGCCTGAACCTGAGGCACACTGTCTGCCGTGCTGTTCCCCGCGCTCAGGGCGGGCGGGTCCGATCGGACGGCGCTCGCGTTCCCGGATCGGTCGCTGTCGTTCGCGCAGCTGGAGGCCGCGGCGTCGGCGGTCGCGACCGAGGTGGCGGGGTGCGCCCGCATCGCCGTGCTCGCCGAGCCGCGCATCGAGACGTGCGTGGCCGTGGTGGGGGCCCTGCTCGCCGGCGTCCCGGCGGTCCCGGTCAATCCCCGGTCCGGCCCCAGCGAGCTGGCCCATGTCGTCGGCGACGCCGCGCCGGAGGCACTCGCCGCGGCGGCTGGCGCCGCCGTGCCGGACGCGTTGCGCCCCCAGCGGCGGGTCACGGTCGACCTCGACGCCGCGACGGACGCGGTGCGATGGAACCCGGTGTCCGAGGGCGCGATGTCCGATGATGATCCGGCGCTGATCGTCTACACGTCCGGAACGACCGGGCCGCCGAAGGGGTCGGTCATGCCGCGACGGGCGATCGCCTCGAACCTCGACGGGCTCGCGAAGGTGTGGAGCTGGACCGGCGCCGACGTCGTCGCCCATGCGCTGCCGCTCTTTCACGTCCACGGGCTCGTCATCGGGATCCTCGGTCCGATCCGCCGCGGCGGCACGGCGCGGCACCTCGGCCGGTTCTCGCCTCAGGCCGTCGAGGAGGCCCTCGCCGGCGACGCGACGATGCTGTTCGGCGTGCCCACGATGTACCGCCGGCTGGCCGACGCGGCGGCGGAGTCGCCGTCCCTCGCCGCGGCTCTGGGCCGGGCCCGCCTGCTCGTCTCCGGCTCAGCCGCGTTGCCCCCCTCGGAGCACGCCCGGCTGCAGGAGCTGACCGGCCGCGGGGTCGTCGAGCGCTACGGCATGACCGAGACGCTGATGAATACGGCCGTCCCCGCCGGCGCCCCGCCCGCCCCGGGGACGGTGGGGCCACCCCTTCCCGGCGTGCAGCTGCGGCTCGTCGACGACGATGGCACCGAGCAGGAGGCCCGCGACGACGAGACGATCGGCGAGATCGAGGTGCGCGGCCCGAACCTGTTTCTCGGCTATCTGAACCGTCCGGGCGCGACCGCCGAGACGATGCACGACGGCTGGTTTCGCACCGGGGACATGGCGACCCGGACCACCGACGGGTACATCCGGATCGTGGGGCGGCGGACCACCGACCTCATCAAGAGCGGCGGCTACAAGATCGGCGCCGGCGAGATCGAAGCCTGCCTGCGCGACCATCCCGCCGTCGACGACGCCGCCGTGACCGGAGAGGCGGACGACGACCTCGGCGAGCGGGTCGTGGCGTGGGTGGTGCTGCGCCACGGAGCCGACGCCGACGAGGCGACGCTCATCGATCATGTGGCGGAGCAGCTCACCCCGCACAAGCGCCCGCGCAGCGTCCACTTCCTCGACGACCTGCCCCGCAACGAGCTGGGCAAGATCCAGAAGCAGCGGCTGACGGGCTGACAGCCCCGTGCCACCACCTTTCGGTTTGCCGCCGCGAGGGCCTGGGTACTCCCTCGGTGTCTTTGGCGAGGGAGGTGCAGGATGCGGCGGTTCGGTGTGCTCGTGTGCGTCACGGCGGCGACGCTGGCGCTGGCTTCGGCCGCGGTGGCGGCCGGCTCCGGGAGCGACTACGTGCTCACGGCGAGGACCGACCACGGCTCGGGCTATGCCCCCACGTTCACCGGCAACGGCTTCCTCGGCGTGCGCGTCCCGGCCTCAGGGCAGGGTTATGCCGGCGGCAGCGTGCCCGCGCAATCGGAGCTGGCCGGCTTCTACGCCAAGCCAACGAATCCGAAGACGGTGTCCGACTCGGTTCAGCAGCGGGCCAACATCCCCACCTGGTCGACGCTGCTGTTCGGCGACGGCACCCAGACCTTCGCGCCCAACGTGGGCACGACCACCGGCTGGCAGCAGTCGATCGACCTGCACACCGGCATCATCACGACCACGGCCACCTGGCGGGCGAGCGACGGCCACACCGCCAAGGTCACCTACCAGGTGCTCACCGATCGCGCCAATGAGCACATCGGGCTCGTCCAGCTGACGGTGATCCCGCAGTGGACGGGGACGGCCACGGTCACCGATCAGATCGACGGCTCCCCGGCCACGCTGACCAACCAGGTCACCAAGGGGTTCGATGCCGCCCAGCACCAGGACTACGTTGAGGTGGTGACGCAGGGAACGGGCATCCACGCGGCGATCGCCAGCCGGCTGACCACCAGCCCCAACATCACGGCGACGCCGGTGGAGGTCGGCGCCGGCGCGGATCAGAGCATCGGACAGCAGGTCACCTTCCCGGTCACCGCGGGACAGTCGTACACCATCACCAAGTACGTCGGCGTCGACGACTCCCAGAGCGCGGCCAACCCGGTGTCGGCGGCCCAGGCCGAAGCCGCCGCTGCCGCCTCCACCGGCGCCGCCGCGCTCATGTCGGCCAACAACGCCGCGTGGGCGACGCTGTGGGGCGGCCGGATCGACGTCGTCGGCGACCGGACCCTCGCCACGGACGTCAACGCCAGCGAGTTCTACCTGTGGTCGAACACCCGTGACGGCGTGGACTGGAGCGTCTCCCCCGCCGGCCTCTCGTCCAATGGGTATGACGGCCACATCTTCTGGGACGCCGAGACGTGGATGTATCCGTCGCTGCTCGCCCAGCACTCGTCGCTGGCCGCCGGGATGAACTCATATCGCTTCAACCGGCTGAGCCCGGCCGAACAGCACGCCACCGCCACCGGATACAAGGGGGCGCGGTTCCCGTGGGAGAGCGCGCTTGATGGCACCGAGCAGATCCCGCCGCCGGTCTCGATCAACAGCGAGGGTCTCTACGAGCAGCACATCACGTCGGACATCGCGCTGGCCCAGTGGCAGTATTACCTCGTCACGGGGGACCGCAGCTGGCTCGCCCGGCGGGGCTATCCGGTGCTCTCCGGGGCTGCGGCGTTCTGGGCCTCCCGGGTCACCCCGGCCGCCCACGGCACGTACCACATCAACAACGTGACCGGACCGGACGAGGAGAACCCCAACGTCAACAACGAGGTCTACACCACGGTCGCGGCCCGGACGACGCTCCAGGACGCGGTGGCCGCGGCCCAGGCGCTCGGCACCCCGGCCCCGGCCGCCTGGTCGCAGATCGCCCGGGGCCTTGTCATCTCCACGTCACGCGTCGACGGGACCCAGATTCACAAGGAGTTCAGCGGGTACCGCGCGCAGATGGTCAAGCAGGCCGACGTCACACTGCTGCAGTACCCGTGGCTGTATCCGATGCCCGCGTCGGTGGCGCGCAACGACATCAATTTCTACGTGCCGCGCAACGATCCCGGCGGCCCCTCGATGAGCGACGCGGTCAACTCCATCGACAGCTCGACGCTCGGCACTCCCGGCTGCTCGAGCTTCGTGTTCACGCAGCGCAGCTACGAGCCGTTCATCCGCGACGTGTTCGACCAGTTCTCCGAGACCCGGACCGGCGGCGCGTTCACGTTCATGACCGGCATCGGCGGCTTCCTGCAGGAGTTCCTGTACGGCTACTCCGGACTGCGCTGGGAGCCCAACGGCGTGCGCATCGCCCCCAGCCTGACCAGCCAGCTGGCCGGGGTCGTGCTGCGCAATCTCTCCTGGCGCGGCCGCGTCTTCCAGGTCTCCGTCGGACGACGCACCACGACCGTCACCCTCCTGAGCGGGCCGGCCCTGCCGGTCATGACCCCCGCCGGGCAGCGGCAGGTGACCGAGGGCCACGCGCTCCGGGTTCCGACCGCGCGCCCTGATCTGGCGCAGACGCCGGATGTGGTGCGCTGCCAGCGGGCGGCGGCCACGAGCAGCGCGCCCGGCGCCCCGCCCCTGGCGGCGGTCGACGGAAGCCCGGCGACCGATTGGCAGCCCGTCCGCCTGCCGGCCACGGTCACCGTGCCGACGCGCGCCGGGCATCGCGTCATCGGCCGGGTGACGCTCGACTGGGGCCGGTTGTGGCCTCTGGTCACCAAGCCGAACGTCCCGCCGGCCCCGGGGCCGGTGAAGACGCTGCGCGCCTCCAGCTACACGTTGCAGGCCTCGACCGACGGCCGCCACTGGCGAACGGTCGCCACGGTGAAGGGCGTCAACCGGCGCACCACGGACGTCCTGAGCTTCCCCCGGGTGCGCGCCCGGTGGCTGCGGATCCGGATCACCAAGGGCAGCCAGAAGCCGCTCAAGAAGACCAAGACCAACCAGCATCCGCCGTCGACGATGCCGATGCTGGAGGAACTTGCGGCGACTCGCTGACGCGGTTCGCCGGGGCTGAGCGCGGGGCGGGGGCGTCGACGGAGGCATAGGCGCCCCGGGCACCCGCGGGCGACCCCGGCCACACCCGCGGTGCCCGCCCCTCCGGTCCCGATGCACCGGCTCCCGGGCCACACCGGCGGTGCCCGCCCCCCCGGGTCACGATGCACCGTATTTCAGCGTGCACCGTGCGCCAGATCCCGCACCCGCCAGACGATTTGGCACCACACGCACGCCCAACCCCAACTCTGCGCCAGATCACACGGCCGACTCGGGATTTGTCGCACCATGCACGTCGCGCAGGGCCAGAAAGGCGCACCGACGGGACCGGCTGAGCATTTCCTGGAAGGATCGCCTGGCGCGATCCTCCCGGCCCGGCCAATCGTTGCGCGATTGGCGGCCCGGCTAATCGTTGCGCGATTGGCGGCCCGGCTAGACCCGGCTAGACCTTTGCGTTTACGCCCGTGAACATCTCGCGCAGGGCGGTCTTCTTGAACTTGCCCGTTGCCGTGCGCGGGATCTCGTCGATGAACTCGAAGCGGTCCGGGAGCTGCCACTTGGCGTATTCCCCGGCCAGGTGCTCGCGCAGCTCGTCCGCCTCAACCTGATGGTCCTCGCGCAGGACGACGACGGCGAGCGGGCGCTCGCCCCAGCGATCGTCGGGGACGGCGATGACCGCCGCCTCCGCCACCGCCTCGTGGGCCATCAGCAGGTTCTCCAGGTCGACGGACGAGATCCACTCGCCCCCGGACTTGACCAGGTCCTTGGAGCGATCGCAGATGCGGATGTTCCCGTGCGAGTCGATCGTGACGATGTCGCCGGTGGCGAACCAACCGTCGTCGGTGAACTTCTCGGCTCCCTCCCCTCGGTGGTAGCCGGCCGCCACCCACGGACCGCGGACCTCCAGCTCACCCATCGCGGTGTCGTCCCACGGGATCAGCTCGCCATCGTCGCCTCGGGCGCGGAGCTCGACGAACGGCATCGGGCGGCCCTGCCGGCTGCGGTAGTCGATCTGCTCGGCCTCCGGCGCGTCGTCGAGCTCGACCGGAAGGCGGCAGACGCTGCCCAGCGGCGAGGTCTCGGTCATCCCCCAGGCATGGACGATCGTCAGGCCATGACGGTCCAGGCCGCGCAGCAGGCTGGGAGGCGCCGCCGACCCGCCCACCAGCAGCGCGCGCAGCGCGCTGAGATCCCACCGGTCCGGTTCGGCGTCCAGCGCCTGCAGCAGCGCCATCCACACGGTCGGCACGCCCGCACTGACGGTAACCCGCTCCTGCTCGAGCAGCTCGAGCACGCTCTCGGCGTCCAGTCGCGGACCCGGCAGGACGAGCTTTGAGCCGATCAGCGAGGCCGTGTAGATCAGCCCCCACGCGTTGGCATGGAACATGGGGACCACCGGCAAGACCGTGTCGCGCAAGGACAGGCTGTTGCCGTCCGGCAGCGCTTCGACGAGCGAGTGCAGGACGAGCGAACGATGGGAGTAGACGACCCCCTTGGGGCGCCCGGTGGTGCCCGACGTGTAGCACATGGCCGCGGCCGCGCGCTCATTGGCCTCTGGCCATCTCATGGGCTCGGCATCGGCGATCAGGCGCTCGTAGTCCAGGTAGCCGTCGGGCACCGATCCGGAGCGGGAGACGACGATCACCTGCTCGAAGTCACGAGCCGGGTGGAACGCCTCGAAGACCTCCAGCAGCGACTCGTCGACGACGATCATCCGGTCCTCGGCGTCGTTGGCGATGAAGCTGAGCTCGTCCTTGTGCAGTCGCGGGTTGAGGGTGTGGATGACTGCGCCCATGGACGGCAGCGCGAAGTACAGCTCCACGTGCTCAGGCTGGTTCCACAGCAGCGTGGCCACCGGGTCACCGTGCTCGATCCCGAGCCCGGCCAGCGCCGTCCCCAGCCGCCGCGCACGTTCGGTGCAGGCGCCGAACGTGGTGCGTCCGATGGTCCCCTCCGGGCGCCGGAACACGATCTCCTGCCGCGGGGTGTACTGCTCCGCCCGCTCCACCAGCGCCGTCACCGACAGCGGATAGTCGTCCATCATCAGGCCTTTGCGCATGTCTCTCTCCATGGATCGCCTGCTCCCAGGGCGAGAGCCTACGGGGCATGCGGAGCGAGCGCCACTGCCTACCGGCGCCGGGCAGGGCGCTGATGCCGAGCCACCATCGATCGCCCGCGATGGCGACCGGAGCCTGGGACCGGCTCGGCCGACGCCCACCGCGTACCCTGTGGACAGAGGGCCGCTGGGGAGTTGGCAAGGCTGCGCGTGGTCATGCGCCTTCCCGATTCAGCAGGGGATCCTTGATCCGAGGGGGCCCGTGGAGCTGATATGGATAGGCAACGGCGAAGGAGCCCGACACCGATGAGGTCCGCATGACAGATTTCGACAACTACACGACGGCGCTGGCGCAGCTCGCCGTGCGACTCGGCGCGAACGTCCAGCCGGGACAGGTCGTCGCCCTCGGCTCCGAGCCGGGCAAGGAGCCGCTGGCCCGGGCCATCGCCGAAGCCGCCTATGCCGCCGGCGCCAAGTTCGTCGACCTCACGGTGTTCGACGTCTACCTCAAGCGCGCGCGAGCGCTGCACGCCGACCGCCAGTCGCTCAAGTACATCCCGCCGTGGCTGGGCGAGCGCATCCTGGAGCTCGGCAAGCACCGGGCGGCGCGCATCGCCCTCTCCGGACCCGCGGCGCCGCACGCGCTCGATGACATCGATCCGGAGCTGATCGGCCTGGACATGCTGCCCCGCCTGCCGGAGTCGATGCAGGTGGTCAACGATGCCACCACCAACTGGACGATCGTGCCGTGCCCCACGGCCGGCTGGGCGACACTCGTCCATCCGCGCCTGGAACCGCCGGCCGCGCTCGAGCGCCTGTGGAACCAGATCGCCCACATCTGCCGCCTGGACGAACCGGATCCGATCGCGGCCTGGGAGGCGCGGCTGGCAGAGCTCGTGCGCATAGTCGACGAGCTCGACCACCGGGCCGTGGACCGGCTGCATTTCGAGGGGGCCGGGACCGATCTGACGGTGGGCCTGCTGCCCTCGAGCCGGTGGCGGGCGGCGAAGTTCACGACCGTCGAGGGCATCGAGCATCAGCCGAACATCCCCACCGAGGAGGTGTTCACCACTCCGGACCCGGAGCGCGTCGAAGGCGTGGTGACCGCCACGAAGCCGCTGTTCACGTCCGGGACGACCATCACCGGGATCAAAATCCGCTTCGAGGGCGGCCGGGCCGTGGAGGTCGATGCCGACCAGGGCGGCGAGGTGATCCGCGGGATGGTGGCCACCGACGACGGGGCGGCCCGCCTGGGCGAGGTCGCGCTCGTCGACCGCGAGGGACGGATCGGGCCCCTGGACACCGTCTTCTACGACACGCTGCTCGACGAGAACGCCGCCAGTCACATCGCCCTCGGCGGCGGTTACCAGATGGCGGTCCGCGACCCCGACGACATCGCGCGGGTCAACACGAGCGCGATCCATACGGACTTCATGATCGGGGGCGACGATGTCTCGGTCAGCGGAGTGCTGCGCAGCGGCGAGACCGTTCCCCTGCTTCGCGACGGTCGCTGGCAGATCTGAGCGGTCGAGCCACGCTAGGCTAACCGACGTCCCGGAGAGGTGCCGGAGCGGCTGAACGGGCGCGACTGGAAATCGCGTAACGGGGGTTGACCTCGTTCGGGGGTTCGAATCCCCCCCTCTCCGTATGATCAATGGTCCAGAGTGGGCGCGGCGTGGTCAAGATTCCTTGCACGGGACCGATCCCTCTCGTAGACTTCTGCGCCAGGGAGGCACGGTCTGGGGGGAACGGCGCAGCCCACCGTTGACTGACTTCGTCCATTGATCCAAAGACCGGCACTTAGACTCGTAGAAGGCGGGCGCGACTCCAATGCCGCATGGCTTTGGTTCTGTGGGCATTGCGCCGCCCCGTCACCCGGAGGGGCCGCTCCGCCACCCACCGCCCGGGTGTGCACATCCTGCGGACTGGGTCTCCTGCTCGAGACCCGCGAGGATGCCGTCCCCGCCAGCCGCGACGCGTTCCTCGTCGTCGACTCCACGCTCCTCGTGCAGGCGATGTCCCGCGAGGCGCAGTCACTGCTCGGCGTGACCGAAGAGCTGGCCATCGACAAGCCCGTGGCCGAGCTGCTCGTGCCGGCCGACGCCGAGGCACAGGGACGCACCGGCTTCGCCGCCCTGATCGCGATGGCCGCCGATGGCCAGGATCCGGACACCGCCCGCAGCTTCGTCCGCCCCTGGAACACCTTCGGCGTCCGGATGCGCGCCCGGATCGCCACCTGCGGGCCGCCCCGCGCTGCGCTCGTCGTGCTGGACAGCGGGCGTCCGCCGGCGCTCCGCGCCGTGCCTCGCGTTCCGCGCTGAGCCAGGCCGTCGCCGGGCGTTGTGGCTGCCGCGGACTGCGCGGTGGTGGACGAGGCGTTCTCCGGCGGGCAACGAAGGGGGATTCTCCGGTGTTGCCTGTCTCCGGGAGGCGTTTCGGGCCTGCGAGGCTGCGGTGGCACCGGATTCAGGCGTGCAGGAGGCGACAAATCTTGGCCCGCCAGGATGATCTGGCGCAAATGTGGGGCTGGGCGCGCACGTGGTGGCAAATGTTCCGAACGGTGCGTGATTTGGCGCGCGGCGCACGCCGAAATCCGGTGCAACGGCTCCGGGAGGCCTCGCCGCCGGGCGACGGACTGCCGCTGGCTGCGCCGGGGGCGGCGCTACGTCAGGCCCGGCGCTACGTCAGGCGCGGCGCTACGTCAGGCGCGGCGCTACGTCAGGCCCGGCGCGGGCGCCAGCACCTCCGGCGCACCGAGCCCGGCCAGCGTCTCCGGGAGCACGACCGACCCATCCTCGCGCTGGCCGTTCTCCAGCAGGGCGATGATGGTGCGGCCCACGGCGACGGCGGTTCCGTTCAGCGTCGCCACGTGGGCCGGCCGTCCGTCCGCCGGCCGATAGCGGATGTCGAGGCGGCGGGCCTGGTAGTCGGTGGTGTTCGAGGTGGAGGTCAGCTCGCGGTAGCGCTCCTGGCCCGGCAACCATCCCTCGATGTCGAACTTCGACACCGCTGAGGCGCCGAGGTCGTCGACGGCGATCGCCACCACGCGGTAGGGGATCTTCAGGTCCTCCATGATCGACTCCTCGATCGCCAGCAACCGCTGGTGCTCGCCCTCGGCCTGGTCCGGCTCGACGAAGCTGAACATCTCGACCTTGTCGAACTGGTGGACGCGGAAGATCCCGCGCGTGTCCTTGCCGGCGGCGCCGGCCTCTCGGCGGAAGCACGTCGAGAACCCGGCGTACCGCTTCGGCAGCTGATCGGAATCGAGGATCTCGTCGCGGTGCAACGACGCGAGCGCGACCTCGGAGGTGCCGACGAGGTACAGGTCGTCATCCGGCAGCCGATAGATCTGTTGCTCGGTGTCGGGCAGGAAGCCGGTGCCGTACAGCGCGTGCTCGCGGACGAGCACCGGCGGGACGACTGGCTCGAAGCCCTCGCCGCGCAGCTTCGTCAGCGCATACTGCACCAGCGCGAACTCGAGCATC
>DASZMK010000070.1:0-35185 GCA_035551855.1 Solirubrobacteraceae bacterium | reverse complement strand
CCTGCGCCGGATGGCGGCCGAGCCGACCCCGGGGCTGGATCGCCGGCTCCTCGAGGACGGGCTGGCACGGCTGTTCGACGACCCCGGTGGCGAGCAGGCGCAGGCCGCGGCCACGGCCGTGGAGCGGAGGCTGGCGGTCGTGGCCGGCGGACCGGGCACGGGGAAGACGACGACGGTTGCGCGGATCGCGGCCCTGATCTGCGAGCAGGCGGCGAGAGATGGGGAGCGGGCGGTCCCCCTGATCGCCCTCGCGGCGCCGACCGGCAAGGCCGCCGCCCGCCTCGAGGAGGCGGTCCGCGACGAGGCCGCGCGGCTGGACATCGACGAGCGGGTGGGCGACCAGCTGCGGGGTCTGCGCGCCTCCACGATCCACCGCTTGCTCGGCTGGCGGCCGGGAAGCAACAGCCGGTTCCGGCATGACCGGTTCACGCGGCTGCCCCACGATGTGGTCATCGTCGACGAGACATCCATGGTCTCGCTGTCGCTGATGGCGCGGCTGATCGAGGCGCTGCGCTCCGGCGCCCGGCTCATCCTCGTCGGCGACCCGGGCCAGCTGGCCTCGATCGAGGCCGGGGCGGTCCTCGGTGACATCGTCGGCCCTCAGGGCGACATCGCCGGGCGCGAGGCCGAGCGGCCGATCCCCGGGATCGCCGTCCTGCACCGCGTGCACCGCTTCGGAGGCGGGATCGCCCGCCTGGCGACGGCGATCCGAGCCGGAGACGAGGAGGCCGCCCTCGCGCTCCTCGGTGATCCCCCGGAGGACGTCACCTGGCTTGCCGACGACCTCTCGGCGGGCGATGCCCCGGCGGCGGTGCGGGAGCCGGGGCTGCAGGCGGCTGTCGCCACGATCGAGGCTGCGCGCCAGGGCCGGGCGGCCGATGCGCTGGAGTCGCTGGGGCGGTTCCGGCTGCTGTGCGCGCACCGCCGCGGACCCCACGGCGTCTCGACCTGGACGGCCCGGATCGAGAGCTGGCTATCGAGCGAGTTGCCCGGGTTCGATCCCGAGGACCGCTGGTACGTCGGCCGGCCGCTCCTCGTCAACGAGAACGACTACGAGCTGCGGCTCAACAACGGCGACACCGGGGTGATCGTCCAGGCCGGCGACGAGCGGGTGGCGGCGGCCTTCGAGCGCGGCGGGGAGGCGATCCAGTACCCGCCCAGCCGCCTTGGCGCCGTGGACACCGTCTACGCGATGACGATCCACAAGAGCCAGGGGTCGCAGTTCGACGCCGCCGCCGTCCTGCTGCCGGAGCCGGGCTCACGGATCCTCACTCGGGAGCTGCTGTACACGGCGGTGACCCGGGCGCGCCGCCGCCTGATCCTGGTGGGGACCGAGGAGACGGTCCGTGAGGCGATCGCGCGCCCGGTCGCTCGGGCCTCCGGGCTCGGCGCGCGGCTGCGCGACGCGGGCGCCCCGCTGTCCTCGTAGACGACCTGAGCGTGGCCGCCGGACGTCGGGCAGCGAAGGAGCGGCCCCCGCCGCCGAAGTCTGCGGACCCGCGGGTGCCGCGACCTGCACCACGCGCAAGATCAGCGGGGGCCCAGCCGATCCGGCGCAGAATCACGGCTGTGCGTGCGCGTGGTGCCAAATCATCGGGGCGGTGCGTGATTTGGCGCGCTGCGCACGACGAAAATCCGGCGCAACAGGCCTCAGGGAGGCTGACCGTCCTCCGTTCATCGCGTCGGTGTCCGGCGCCGACCGCCTGGTGATCTCACCGCACATCCGGCTGGGACAATCGTTCCCGTGCCCGGGGAACCGAAGCTGACGCGGCCGACCCCCACACGGTGGACGTCGTTCGTCGCCGATCCGACCCCGGGAGCGCCCGCGGACCCTGCACGAGGAGGCAAACGCCCGGCATCGCGTCCGGGTTGAGCACGACCGCCACACCATCCTCGTCCACCTGAGTGGGGAGGACGGCAACGGGTGGACGGTGCTGGCGGTCGACCGGGCGACCCGCGAGTGGGCGGTCAGCGGGGGCGAGCCGGGAAGCTCCACGCCGCCGAGGCGGCGTTCACACGGCTGTACGGTGCCGGCGGGGGTGCCGGCTGATCACCCGCGGCCTGCCCCGGGCCCCCGCAGTGCCGAGGCCAGGGCGGTCCCGTCCGGCGACCCCAGGCCGGTGCAGGCATCCCACCCGGGCCCGGCCCGGTAGGAGCCGTTGTCGCCCTGGCTGATGTCGTGGAAGGCGGTGGTGCCGAGCAGCGGGTACAGCCGCGGCTGGACGAATCCCACCGGAGCGCCGAGATGCTCATTGAGGCGGGCGATCAGCCCGGCCCACAGCGGCGCGACCGCGCTCGTGCCGCCGATCGTCTGGTTGGAGCCGTCAACGCGGATCTCATAGCCCGTCTGGGGGTCGGCGTCGCCGCAGACGTCCGGCACCCCGCGCCCCGGCGACCCGGTGTCGACGTTGGTGGGCACCTTGGCATCGGACTGGTAGCCGGGCAGCGGGAACTGGCGGCTGACCCCACCGCCGGTGGCGCCGTCGCCGGTGTCGTTCCACACGCTCTCCGTCGCGATCGTCGTCCCGGAGAGCCGCAGCGAGGTGCCGCCACAGGCGAGCGCGTGCGGCGCCGAGGCGGGGAAGTCGACGTGCTGCCGGCCGTCGCCGACGTTGTCGGTCGAGCCGTTGTCGCCGGCGGCGGCGGTGACGGTCACCCCCATGGCTCCGGCCTCGGTCAGGATCTGCTCCATCTGGGCCCGCCCCTGGCCGCTCCAGGCGTCCTCGGACTGCCCCCAGCTGATCGAGACCACCGACGGCGCGTGGGCGGCGTCGTGAACCGCCGTCGACAGGCCGTCGATGAATCCCTGGTCGGTGTTGGGGGCGAAGTAGACGGCGATCCTGGCGCCGGGGGCCACCGCCCCCACGACCTCGATGTCGAGCATCACCTCGCCATCGGCACCCTGGTCGACGCCCGGCGAGTTGGCGCCCCCGTCGACGCCGACGGCGGTCACCGACGGCGAGCTCAGCCCCAGCCCCGTGAAGTAGGTCTGCAGATCGCTGGTGGTGAAGCCGCCGCCCAGCTCCAGGATGCCGACCGTCTGCCCCCGACCGGTCGCCGAGGCCGGGAAGGCGTACGCGTCCGCGATCTGCACCGGCGTGAACGAGCTGGCGCCAGCCGCGGCCGTCGCCCGCCGCACCTGGGCGCGCGCCTGCGGGCGGTCGTCGATGCCGAACACGCCGGTGACCACGTCAGCGAGCGGGGCCGGCACGGTCAGCGGCCCCTGGCGGCCCCGGTACGGGGGCAGGCCCTCGGCCGCAGCGAACCGACCCTGCATCTGCGCCCCGAACGCGGCGGCCGCCGCCTCCAGCGGGCCGTGCATGTGGATGGCGCGGCGCACCGGGTCGACCCCGGTGACCGTCAGGCCGGCCCCCTCGGCAAACGCTCGGACGGCGGCAATGTCGTCCGGCGAGGCGCCGTGCGCCCGCGCCCACTCGTCGCGGCTCAGGCTGCGGCGCTCGCCCGGGGGACGCGCCGCCTCCTCGTCCACCCAGTCGACGGGCGCCTGGGGGCGCACATAGACCGTCAGCTGAACATCGTCGCGCGGGTCGACGTCCCCGATGCGGCGGTGGCCCGGGTCGATTTGGCGTTCGCTGCCTGGTACGGGAACGCGTTCCGCTGCTGACATGGCTGTCCTCCCTGCTGAGTCGGCGCCTGCGGCTGCCTGAACGCTACCCGCGGCGGTCTCCGGATGACGCCGTGAAGTCAATGCTTGGCGATCGTGCCCAAAAACCTGATCAGGTTGCTGACGAAGGCGTTGCGTGGATACGCCGCGGCGGGGTCATTGTGGGCGTAGGTTTGATGGCGGTCGACGAGCAGGAGGTGGGATCGCGGAATCCGCGACTGCCTGGCCAGGGCCGCCGCGTCGCCGGTGACCGCGGAGCCGCCGTAGGCGCCGAACGCGTAGATCCGCAGCGACCGCGGGAGCCGGTGCCCCATCGTCGCTCGCACGCCGAGCACCTTCTGCGCCGGGTTGGCGTTGCCCTGGTCGACGGCGCCGGTGTCATCGGTCAGCCGCTGCGGGAAGTACCACTCGGTGCCGTCGACGTTGCTCATGCCGGTGCCGGACAGCATCTCCGCGTACCGGGTGACCGGTGTGATCGCGCCGTCGCGGCTCCATCCGGCCGGCGACACGCTCGTGTTCAGCGCTCCCAGGTGCGCCTGGGCGGCGAACACCAGCTTGGACGTCTTCGTGTCGGTGTCGTAGCCGAACGTCGCCAGGTTGGTGGCGGCCATCGGCGGCTTGAGCGCCGCCGGCGTGAACACGAACGACTGCGACAGCGACGGTTGATTGGGAGCGATCAGGGCGGCGGTCGAGCCGACCGCCGAGAACACTCCGAGGTCAGGGGCGGGCACGCCGCTGAACGCCAGCCAGGGCGTGCTCGTGCGCAACGTGCGCAGCTCGTTCCGCGCCGCGCCGTCCGTCACCGCGGTCTCCGCGCTGCCGCCGTCGTCGTACACGAGGCCGGCGAGCTGGTCGGCGCCGGCCCGGCCGCCGAAGTTCCACGTCGCGTAGGCGGTGACGACCGACCCGCCGAGCGAGTGACCGCCGAGCACCACCCGCCCACCGAGCCTCCGGGCAGCGGTGAGCACCGTGCGCAGATCCTGCACCGCCACCGCCATCCCCCACCGGCGGGCGAAGCCGACGCTCGAGTCCGGGACCGGCTCGATGTGACGTGTGATGCCGGGGTTGGCGAGGTAGCCGAGGTAATAGTCGAACAGCTGGGTCGCCGAGGCGCGGCCCTGCTTGGCCCGGTTGAGCTCGGACTGGTCCTCGAGCAGGTTCTCCCGGCGCTCGACCGACCAGATCTGCCAGCCGGGGGCCTTGGAGACGATCCACCTGGCCAGCGGCACGAAGTAGCCTCCGCCGGCAGACGTCCCCGGCTCCAGCACCAGGATGTTGCGCGCACCCGGCCGGCCGACCTTGATGACTCCCACCTTGTCGAACCGGGCCGGGGTCCCGGGGGAAGCGGAGCTCTTCATCCAGGTGACCGCGACTGGCTTGGCGCGGGCAGCGGTGGCGGATGCCGCCGATGCCGCCGATGCCGCCGATGCCGCCGAGATGACGAGCGCGAGCGCGAGCCCAGCCCAGCGGCGATGCCGAATGCTCCACACCATCGACTCCTCCTCCCCTGATGGTTCAGCCGGCGGGCCAGCTTATATCCGCCAGCAGCGGCGAATGATCTGACAGGCCCGCCCGGCGCCACTGGTGCAGATAGCGGCATTCCGAAACCGCGATCTCGGCCGAGACGATGAGGTGATCCAGCCGGTAGCCGCCGCCGGTCCGCGGCCATTCCCAGCTGAACTCGCGACGCTCCAGGCCGTGCACCTCCCGGAACGCGTCGCGAAACCCGTACTGCTCGAGCCCCTTGACGAGAGCCAGCTCCGCCTCGTCCCAGCGCGGGCCCCGCTCCGGGACCAGCCGGCCGGAGCGATCGCGCGCGAAGGTCCACACCCGTCCATCGGGATGCTCCTTGCGCGGAGTGTTGAGGTCGCCGCAGACAAGCCGCGGGCCGGCGCCGCTCGCCACGTGGGCGTGGACCGCCTCATGCGTCATCACCTTGGCCAGCCCCGGCTTGGGACTGATGGGCGAGTGCACGTTGACGACCTCGGCACCCGTGACCCGCGTGGCGAGGACGCGCTCCGGCCAGGGAGCGGCGGTGACCGCGACGGGCTCCTGAGGCATGCGCGCGGCCGTGAGCGTGAGCAGCGGCCGCGTCCGGGCGGCGGCCACGGCATCCCGGGGATCGGCCACGACGGTGTGCGTCAGGCCGGCGCTCGCCAGCAGCGACGTCCACTGGGGCGCCGTCCTGACCGTCACCTCCTGCAGGCAGACGAGATCCGGCTCCTGGTCGATCACGTGCGCGGCCTGGGCAACGAGCCGCTGGACCTTCCCGGCCACGTTCCACGTGAGCAGCCGGGCGGTGGCGTGCTGCGCGTTCATCGCCCGGAGATTGAACTGCCACCGCAGCGGGCAGTGCTCGTGGCGGGATGAGCGTCGTCGCGATCGTCACCGGATCCGATTCGGGCATCGGCCGCGCCACCGCAGCCGCGTTGGCGGCCGGCGGCTTCGACGTCGGCATCACGTACGAGGCCGATCGCGATGGCGCCGAGACGACCGCCGCCGAGGTCCGCCGGCACGGTCGCCGGCCGGCGATCGCCCCGCTCGACCTCGTCCGCACCGCCGACATACCGGACACCCTCGGACGGCTCGCCGACGACCTGGGCGGGCTGGACGTGATGGTCAACAACGCGGGGACCGGGCACACGACCCCGTTCCTGGACCTCGACCTGGAGACGTGGCGCCACGTGCTCGAAGTCGACCTGACAGGCACGTTCGTCGCGGGGCAGGCCGCCGCCCGGCGCATGGTGGACGCTGGGACGCGCGGCCGGGTCATCAACGTCACCTCGGTCCATGAGCACGTGCCCCTGCGTGGATCCTCGGCCTACTGCGCGGCCAAGGGCGGGCTGGGGTTGCTGACCAAGGTGATGGCGGTGGAGCTGGCCGAGCACGGGATCACCGTCAACGCGATCGCCCCCGGCGAGATCGCCACGCCGATGACCGGCGCCGAGAACGTCGATCCTCACACGGTGCCGCGGCCGGGAATCCCTCTCGGTCGGCCCGGAGATGCGCGCGAGGTGGCGGCCGCGATCGCGTTCCTGGCCGGCCCCGGCTCGTCCTACGTGACCGGCCACTCCTTCGTCGTCGACGGCGGGATGCTCCTGATGGCGGCGGTGGCCAACCAGCAGCTGCTCGGGTAACCGTTCAGCCCAGCGCAAGGAACGTCTGGAGCGCGTCGTGGGTGCGCCTGGGGTTCTCCAGCTGGGGGACGTGGCCGCCCGGGAGGACCAGGTGCTCGGCCGTGGGGAGCGCCTCCCGGACATGGTCGGCGAACGCGATCGGCACGAGCGCGTCGCGTTTGCCCCAGACGAACAGGCTCGGCGCCTCCAGCCGGGGCAGCCGGGTCCACAGCCCATCCGATCCGCGCGGATCCTCCAGATAGATGTTGCGCGCCGCGGCGTAGAACGCCGCCCGCCCGCGCGGGGTCAGATAGGAGCGCAGGAACTCGTCGATCCCCGCCGCGGTCCACTCCTCGTCGGCCCCGGGGACGACGCGCCGGACGATCGCCTCCACCACCGGGCGCGGTGCCGGCTGAATCAACCCCAGCTGGGGCGCCACGAGCTTGAGCAGCGGTGCCCACGGCCGGTCGCGCAGCCACGCCAGCGACGGGGCCAGCAGCCCCAGCCGACTCACCCGGTCCGGCGACTCGAGCCCCAGCTCCAGGGCGATGCGGCCGCCCATGCTGTTGCCGACCAGGTGCGCCCGGTCGATCTCGAGCGCATCGAGCAGTGCGATCACCACCCGGGCGAAGTACGGCGGGTCGTAGGCGGCGCGGATCGGCTTGACAGAGTCGCCGAAGCCGGGCAGGTCGATGGCGATGGCCCGGTACGACGGGGCGAGCGCGGCCATCGTGGGCAGGAAGGAGACCTTCGTCGCCCCCAGTCCGTGCAGCATCACGACCGGGGGTCCGGAGCCTGCCTGGCTGATGGAGATCCTGCCTTGGCTCGTCTGCACGTGGGAGAAGCGCAGCCCGTCCTGACCGCTGGCGGCGGTGGCCGCGAGGAAACCGACGCCCAGGTGCAGGTCGTTGCGCACGGTCAGCCGGCCCGCGCGAAACGCGGCCATCCCGCCGCGGATGTCCTGAGCGATCTCTGCCCAGGTCCGCTCGTCGGCGGTGAGCAGGGCATCCGGGCGGCCGTTGGACGCCGGCTCCAGGGTGGCCCCGCTCGCGTCGAGCACGGCGTCCACCGGCTCCGGCCCCGCCCCGGCGAGACGGACTCGCGCCGAGGGCCGCGCCAGCTCGAACACCGAGGCGTCGTAGCGCTCGGTCAGCTGCTCGAGGGTGTCGGGGACCGTGGTGGGCATCGTCTCAGAGCCGGAGCGGCCGCGCCGCTCGCCAGCTCCTTCTACCTTGACCCCGCGGCGGTTCAATCTCAGACGCCCCGGAGCGGGTCGGTTTTCAACGCGGACGCACGGTCAGATCTGGCAGACCGGGCACCAGTAGGTGGTCCGCCCGCCGATCCGGTCGCGGGACAGCGGACGATGGCCGCAGCGCGGGCATGTCCCGTCGCGCTCGCGCGCCGGGATGAACTCGCCGGTGTGCGCGCCGCCCTTGCGAATCGCCGAACGCACGGCGGCACGCAGCTCCCGTCGCAGCCGATCGAGATCCTCGTCGGAGAGGTTGGATGTCGAGCGCGTGGGGGCGATCCGCGCCTGCCACAGGACCTGATCGGCGAGGAGGTTTCCGATGCCGGAGATCGCGTGCTGGTTGAGCAGGCGCGCCTTGACCGCGGTGTGCCCGGCGCCGACGAGCCGCCGGAACTCGTCGCGGCCGACGTCCGCCGCGTCCGGCCCCACGTGGCTGAAATCCGGGTTGAGGACCGCCCGGCTCAGCCGGCGCTTGTCGCGCAGCGCGAGCCGGCTCCCGTCCTCGAACTCGAGCGCGAACCGGTCGTACCGGGACGGAGCCTTGCCGCCGTCGACGACGATGTGGCCCGCCATGCCCAGGTGCAGGCCCAGGACCGGCCCTTCGGTCGTCTCGCTCCACAGGAACTTGCCGCGCCGGTGGGCGCTGGCCAGCTCGTGACCGACCAGCGCGTCGGCGATCTCGCCGGGGGCGTGCGGTCGGCAGACATACGTGTCGGCATCGTCGACACGAACGATCCGCCGGCCCAGCACGGTCTCCAGCTCTCCGCGGGCGCGTTCGGCTTCAGGCAGCTCGGGCATCAGGTTCAGCCTAGGACCCGGGGGCGTGCGCGCGGCGCTGGAGTGGGTGGGCGAGCCGCTCGCGACCGCCGAGGTGGCGGCTCGACCGAGCGTGAGCGGTAGCCCGGCTCGGCGTCCGTGGGCGATAGCCCGGCGCGGCGTCAGTGGGCGGTAGCCGGGCCGCCCGCGCTACCCCTGGCGTTCTCGCCGGCCATCCGCCAGATCCGCGAGGGCCTCGCGGACCCGCGCGTCGCGCTCCTCCGCCTCCGGGTCAGTCCACCGCCACCGAACGCCGTCCTCGATCACGAACGTGGCGCGGTTGTGATCCTGAACGCGGTCAACGCTCAGCTCCACGGCGGCCACGCCGTCCACGAGCTCGTCGTCGAGCACGCGGGCGGTCCCGGAGGCCGTGACCGCAACATCCCCGGCGGCGTTGATCGCGAGCGCCACCCGCGGATCGGCGCGGAGGCGGGCGAGCGAGCCGCGGCCGCCGGCCAGCCCCAGCAGGACGTGGCGATCTCCCGCCCGCACCGCGGCCGAGATGGGGATGGCGTGCGGATCGTCGCCGGCGGTGACCAGGACGAGCACGGTGCCCGGCGGCCAGTGCGGCAGGACCGGCGGATTGTCGGCGGCTGGCGACAAGGGGCGCCCAACACTCTAAGGTCCCGTCTCCGATGAGCACCACGGTCCACCGCCACGATCTCGGCCTCACCTGGGTGGAGACGACGGGCATGCGCCGCGCCGCCCACGCGCTGCGCAGCGGAGACCGGGTGTTCCTGGTCGACCCCTTCGAGGATGAGATGGCGCTGGCCGCCGCCGCGGAGCTGGGGCGCCCGGCGGGCGTCGTCCAGCTGCTCGACCGCCACAACCGCGACTGCTCGTCGATCGCGCAGCGTCTCGAGGTGCCCCGGTGGCGGGTCCCCGCCTCGGTCCCGGACTCGCCGTTCGACGTCATCCCGGTGGTCATGCAACGGTGGTGGCACGAGGTCGCGCTCTGGTGGGAGCAGGAGCGAGCGCTGGTGGTCGCCGAAGCCGTGGGCACCGCACCGGTGTTCGCCATCGGTCGCCGCGTCGGGGTGCATCCGATGCTGCGCCTGACCCCGCCCACGAACGCCCTGTCGTCGCGGCAACCGGAGCGACTGCTCGTCGGCCACGGGGAGCCGGTCGAATCTGGCGCGGCATCGGCGCTGAGCGAGGCGCTGTCGGCAGCCCGCGGGGACATCCCACGGCTCGTGATCAAGCTTCCCTCGCTGCTGCGCGGCGGCTGAGGCGGCGCCACCCACCGGCCGGAGGATCGCCGACCCGCCCCGGCGTGTGAGAATGCTCACAAGCCCGCGCCGAAGCTGACACGGTCTTTACGCGGAGTGCCGATCTGCGGCTCGGAGCGCGGAAAATCCCGCACGCCGCCGACATTCCGCTTGCCCGACTGCCATCATCGGCTCAATGAGGCTAAACGAGCCGCTGGGGGCCACGCCGCCGGGCGGCAGCCTGGAGCTGGGCTCCGTCGACGGACGCGGCCCGCACGCGCTGGCATCTCCGCGGGGCCGGCTGGGCCTCGCCGGACTGCTCGTCACCGCGCTGCTCATCTCGCTGTCGGCGGCCCACACCGACGTGCTGCTTCCGCGGTCGCTACGGCCGGTGCCGACGTGGCTGGCGGGGGCCTTCGGACACGTCGGCCTGGATATCGGCCTGCCCGGCCTCATCATCGCGCTCTCGCTGATGTTCCTCTCCTACGCGCTCGCCGTGGGCGCCACGAAGCAGCTGTCGCGGCGGGCCGTGCTGACCAGCATCGCCGCGCTCACCCTCCTGGTCCTCGTGGCGCCCCCGTTGCTGTCGAGCGACCTCTTCAGCTACATCGCCTACGGACGGCTGGGCGCGATGTACGGCATCAACCCGTACCTCCATGGGCCGAACGTGATCTCGTTCGATCCGCTGTATCAGATGATCGGGGTGCAGTGGACGCATACGCCGACCGTGTACGGGCCGCTGTTCACCGCCCTCAGCTATCCGCTGGCGGGGCTCGGCATCGCCGCCAACGTGTTCGCCTACAAGGGCATCGCCGCCCTGTCGCTGCTGGCGATCGTCGCCCTGACATGGAAGGCCGCCCGCCTGCGGGGCATGGATCCCGTCAAGGCGGTCGCGCTCGTGGGCCTGAACCCGGTGATCGTCGTCTACGGCGTCGGCGGCGGCCACAATGACCTGCTGATGCTGGCGATCCTGGTCGCCGGGATCTACGTGCTCCTGCGCCAGCGCGAGGGGGCCGGCGGCGCAATCATCATCGCCGCCACCGCGGTCAAGCTGACGGCGGGGATGCTCCTGCCGTTCGCGCTCGCCGCCGGCGCGGGCCGGCGCGTCGCCACGTCTGACCGGGCCCGCCTCCTGACCGGCGCGGCGGTCGCGGCCGTGGTGTTCGGCGTGCTGGGCGTGGCCCTGTTCGGCGCCGGGCCGCTTCACCTGCTGGACACCCTGACCGGGATCCAGGGCTCAGGCGGCTCGCACAGCATCACCGGCTTCGTCCTGGATGCGGTGGGGCTCGGCCAGTTCAACGCCGTCCTCGGCAAGGTGCTCCACGTCGCCTACGCCATCAGCCTCGTGTGGCTGATCCGCCGGGTGTGGCGAGGGGAGCTTGACTGGATCACCGCCGCGGGCTGGGCCATCGTGGGGCTCCTCATCTCGGCCGGCCTGCTGATGCCGTGGTACATCACCTGGCTGATCCCGTTCGCCGCGCTCTCCACCGATCGCCGCCTGCGGCTCACGGCGCTCGGCCTGACCAGCCTGGGGCTGACCTCGCTGTAGCCGCCCCGCTCGACGCGCCGGCCGGCCGACCGGCGCGGTCCAGGCTGCGCTTCTTCATTGCTGCTCCCATCGGTCGCGTTCCGGGCAAGGACCTGACACCAGGACGCCGGCGGCTCCGCGTGAGACCATGGCGGAGCAGATGGCGGCCACCAGCAAGAGCGAGCCGGTCGAACTGACCGTCGGCGGGCGGACGGTGCGGATCACCAGCCCGGATCGTGTCTACTTCTCGGCGCGAGGCGAGACGAAGCTCGACCTGGCGCGCTACTACATGAGCGTCAGCGACGGAATAGTGCGGGCGCTGCGCGAGCGCCCCTGCATGCTGCACCGCTTCCCCGGCGGCGTGGACGGCAAGAAGGTGCACCAGAAGCGGCTTCCCTCCGGGGCGCCGGACTGGCTCGAGACCGTCCGGGTGGAGTTTCCCCGCTACGGTCGCCACGCCGACGAGCTGTGCGTGACCGAGCCGGCGAGCGTCGTCTGGGCCGTCCAGATGTCGACGGTCGAGTTTCACCCCTGGAACTCCCGCCGCCGCGACGTCGAGCATCCGGACGAGTGGCGGATCGATCTGGATCCGATGCCGGACTGCCCGCTGGACCGCGTGCGCCGCGTCGCCCACGCCGCCGAGGAGGTGCTCGGCGAGCTGGGGGCCGTCGGCTGGCCGAAGACGTCCGGCGGGTCCGGCATCCACATCTACGTGCGCATCGAGCCGCGCTGGGGGTTTGCCGACGTTCGCCGGGCGGCCCTCGCGTTCGCCCGCGAGGTCGAGCGCCGGACGCCGGCCGATGCCACCACCACGTGGTGGCGCAAGGACCGCGAGCCGGACAAGGTGTTCGTCGACTACAACCAGAACGCCCGGGACCACACCATCGCCAGCGCCTACTCGGCGCGTGGCGTCGTAGAGGGAACCGTGTCGGCGCCGATCGCCTGGGATGAGATCGACGACGTGGAGCCGGCCGAGCTGACGATCGCGACGATGCCAGAGCGCTACGCCCGGCTCGGCGACCTTCACGCCGGGATCGACGACAGCGTCTTCTCCCTGGAGCCGCTGCTGGAGTGGGCAGAGCGCGACGGTCTGGCGGACCCGGGTCCCGCCGCGCCGGGCCCCCCCGCGCCGCGCCCCCGCGGGCCGGGCCCCCCCGCGCCGCGCCCCCGCGGGCCGGGCCCCCCCGGGCCGCGCCTGGGCGAGTAACGCAACCCACAGTTGCGCCAGACGCCCCGGCCGGCTTCGGAGCTACCGACGTGAAGCGGCACTCCCCGTCGCCGGCGCGCAGTCAGCTTGCCGACCAGCCCACCCAGCGTTCGACGTCGACGGCGAGCACGGCGCCGGTTGCCTCCTGCTGGGGATAGCGCCGGCGCAGGAGGTCGATCGCCCGCCGCGCCTCGCCGGCCTCGGCGGCGACATCGTCGCCGCTGCCGGACGGCGTCTCGCCGGCGGGATCAAGCACCCGCCCGCGCCCGTCGGCCCGGACCCACCACAGGGCGCCCCAGTCCTCGTCGTCATAGTGATCGACGAGCAGGGCCGCCGCCGGGTTCTCGCGCACGTTGGCCAGCCGGCGCAGCGACGTGGTCCGCTTCGGCTTGGCGTCGACGGCGCTGTAGATCAGGTCGCCGGTGACGGCGAAGACGACCGGAACCACATGCGGCCGCCCATCGGCCCCGGCCGTCGCCAGCCGCGCCACACGGGCGGCGGCAAACCGCGAGCGCGCCTCGGACTCGGTCAAGTCTCGCCGTTGTGCTGCGCGATCGCCGCCTCCCAGCGCTCCAGCGCCGCCAGGACGACGGCGAAGTTGCCGGAGGGAATCCAGTGCACGACGCGGGCAAAGCCGGCCTTCTCCAACGTTTCGAGAGCGCTCGCGTCCGCGGGCACCCCCATCGCCATCACGTCGATGCGGCGATCGGCGCGCCGGCGAAGCTCGGCCACCCGGTCGAGCAGGTCCGGCGGACCATAGTTGGGAAACCAGGCGTCGCCGAAGGCGAGCACCCGGTCCAGCACGGTCTCGCCGTAGCCGCCCACCAGGATCGGCGGATGCGGACGCTGAGCCGGCTTCGGCCACGACCAGATCCGCTCAAAGGAGACGAACTCCCCGGAGTAGGACGCCTCCTCCTGGGTCCAGATCTCCTTGATCGCCTCGATGTCCTCCTGCATGCGCCGCATCCGGGTGCGGGGGTCGGTGCCGTGGTCGGCCATCTCCTCTCGATTCCAGCCGGCGCCGACGCCGAATTCGAACCGCCCGCCGGACAGGTGGTCGATCGATGCCACCTCCTTGGCGGTGTGGATGGGGTCGCGCTGGATCACCAGGCAGATGCCGCTGCCGACGCGCAGCTTGGACGTCGCCGCCGCTGCGTGGGTCAGAGCCACGAACAGGTCGTAGCAGTGGATGTACTTGCGCGGCAGGTCCCCGCCGCCCGGGTACGGGCTCGCCCGGCTCGCCGGGATATGGGAGTGCTCGGCGAAGAACAGCGACTCGTGCCCGCGCTGTTCGACCAGGCGCGCGAACGCGCCCGGGCTGACCGCGTCGTGAGTGGGGAAGTATCCGATTCCGAATTCCATGCGCCGAGACTACCCCCGCTCAGGCCCACTGATCACATCCGCGGTACCGGCCGAGGGGATCGCCCGCCACCCCGAGACTCGCCCTGGCGAATCTCGTAGATCGCCGACGAAGTCGATCAATCCGATTCCCAACCAAGAGACCGCTCGACGGCCTTCTGCCAGTTCTTGTAGCCGGCCTCCCGGTCCTCCTCGGACATCTGCGGCTCCCAGCGCTTGTCCTCGGACCAGCGCTCGCGCAGCTCGTCCTGGTCTGACCAGAAGCCGACGGCGAGCCCCGCCGCGTAGGCGGCGCCGAGCGCCGTCGTCTCGGTCACCTCCGGACGGATGACCGGGACACCGAGCACGTCGGCCTGGAACTGCATGAGCAGCTCGTTCGCCGTCATGCCGCCGTCCACGCGCATGTCGGTGAACGGAACCTCGGCCTCCGCGTTGGCGGCGTCGACGACCTCCTTGCTCTGCCACGCGGTCGCCTCGAGCGTGGCACGGGCGATGTGGCCCTGATTGCTGTAGGCGGTCAACCCCACAATCACGCCGCGGGCATCGTCGCGCCAATGTGGCGCGAACAATCCGGAGAACGCGGGCACGAAGTAGACGCCGCCGTTGTCGTCGACCGTGCGCGCCAGGTCCTCCACCGCGGGCGCGTTGGGGATGATCTTCAGCCGGTCGCGCAGCCACTGGACGGCCGCGCCGGTGACCGCGATCGATCCCTCCAACACGTAGGTGACCTTGCCCTCGCCGAGCTTGTAGCCCGGGCTCGTCAGCAGCTTCTGGGTGTGGACGATCTGCTCGCCGGTGTTGACGAGAAGGAACGAGCCGGTCCCGTACGTGTTCTTGGCGTCGCCGCGGTCAAAGCACGTCTGGCCGAACAGTGCCGCCTGCTGATCCCCCAGGATCCCGGAGATCGGCCGGCCGCCGACGGCCGTGCCGCGGGCCTCCCCGTAGACCTCCGACGACGAACGGATCTCCGGCAGCATCGACCGCGGAATGCCCATGAGCGACAGGCTCGGCTCGTGCCAGTCGAGCGTCTCCAGATTCATGAGCATCGTCCGGCTGGCGTTGGTGACATCCGTCGCGTGCACGCCGCCGTTGGTCCCGCCCGTCAGGTTCCACAGCACCCACGTGTCCATGTTCCCGAAGGCGAGCTCGCCGTTCTCAGCGCGCTCCTGCGCCCCCTCCACGTTGTCCAGCAGCCAGCGGATCTTCGGCCCGGAGAAGTACGTCGACAGCGGCAGGCCGGTCGCCTGGCGCAGGCGGTCGACGCCCTCGTCACCGGCCAGCTCGCGCACGAGCGGACCCGTCCGCGTGTCCTGCCACACGATCGCGTTGTGGATCGGCTCCCCGGTGCTGCGGTCCCAGATGACCGTCGTCTCCCGCTGGTTGGTGATTCCCACCGCGGCCAGATCGCCCGCCTCAGCCGGCGACGACGCGAGCGCACCATTGATCACCTCGCGGGTGCGGGTCCAGATCTGCCGGGCGTCGTGCTCCACCCATCCTGCCCGGGGCGTTATCTGGTCGTGCTCACGCTGGTCGACGTGGACGAGCTTGCCGTCCTTGTCGAAGAGGATGAAGCGGCTGCTCGTCGTTCCCTGGTCAATTGCTCCGACGTACTGGGCCATCAGGCGGCTCCTCCCGGTTCATCAAGGGTGTCGGCTCCGGCCTCGACCACCTCGACGTCAGGCGTGGCGCCGCGCGCGATCAGGACGTTGCGGATACCGAAGTCATATATCAATGCGCCGACGACGGCGCCAACCAGCGGGCCGACGATCGGTATCCAGAAGTACGTGTTGACGTTGCCGTAGTCACCGGGCATGGCGATCGACTTCCATCCGGCGATCCACGCCCACAGGCGGGGGCCGAAGTCGCGCGCCGGGTTGATGGCATAGCCGGCGTTCGCCCCGTACGACAGGCCGATCGCAACGACGATGAAGCCGACGATGAGCGGAGTCATGTTGCTCTTGACCGGCGCGTTGTACTCGTCGGTGACGGCGAAGATGAAGCCGACGAGGAACCCGGTGCCGATCACCTGGTCGAAGAACGGCCCTATCCACGAGTGGAAGTACTTGGCCGGGAACGTCGCGAAGATCGAGAACGTTGGGACGGAGGACGGGGCGCCCTTGACGATGTGGTTCGCGGAGTCGAAGGCGTTGATGGCGGGGTGGTAGTTGAAGTAGACGAGCGCCGCGGCCGCGAACGCGCCGAACACCTGCACCAACCAGTACGCCGGGACCTTGCGCCACGGGAACGCCCGGCGGACCGCCAGCGACAGCGTGACCGCCGGATTCAGATGCGCACCGCTGACGCCTCCGGCGACCCAGACGGCGAACGCCACCCCGAATCCCCATCCCCACGCGATCAGCAGCCAGTCGGCCTGGGCCACGAACGGCTTGGTCCCCCGTCCGGACTGGTTGAGCGCCGCCACGACCATCGCCACCACCCCGTCTCCGAACGCGATGATCACGAACGTCCCCAGGAACTCGGCCACCAGCTCCCCCAGGGTCGTCCGCTGCCAGCGCCACCTCCGCTGACGCACTCTTGCCACGCTTGTCTCGGACATCTTCGTTCCCCTCCTGTCTGAAGACCTGGCTGTGAGCTCTTAGTAGCCTAACCTCAATGGCGCACAACGTGGAATCCGCGGATCCACTCGCCGAGGCCAGCCGGCTCGGACCAGCGGAGCGGGAGGCGACGCTGCGGCGCCTGGCCACCGAGTCGTTCGACGTGGTGGTCGTCGGTGGCGGCGCCACAGGGTCCGGATGTGCCCTGGACGCAGCCACGCGCGGCCTGTCGGTGGCGCTCGTCGAGGCGCGCGACTTCGCCGCCGGCACCTCGAGTCGCTCCTCCAAGCTGATCCACGGCGGGCTGCGCTACCTGGAGCAGCTCGAATTTCACCTCGTCCGCGAAGCGCTGCGCGAGCGCAGCCTGCTCCTCAACGTCATCGCTCCCCACCTCGTCCACCCGGTCCCGTTCCTCTACCCGCTTGAGCACCGGGTCTGGGAGCGGCTGTACGTCGGCGCCGGGCTGCTCCTCTATGACGAGCTCGGCGGCCACGAGGGCATGCATCGCCACCGCCACCTGACCAAGCGCCGCGCCCTGCGGATCGCGCCCGCGCTGCGGCCGGACGCGCTGATCGGTGCGGTGCAGTACGACGACTGCCAGGTCGACGACGCCCGCCATACCCTGGCGGTCGCCCGGACCGCCGCCCGCTTCGGCGCCGCGGTCACCAACTCGGCCTCCGTCGTCGGCTTTCTGCGCGAATCCGGTCGCGTCACCGGCGTCCGCGTCCGCGACCACGTCACCGGCACGGAGATGGAGGTCGCCGCCCGCTGCGTGATCAACGCCACCGGCGTCTGGACGGACGAGCTCCAGCACATGCTCGGCGAGCGGGGCAAGTTCCACGTCACCGCCTCCAAGGGGATCCATCTCGTCGTCCCGCGGGATCGCCTCCAGCTCGACACGGGGCTGATCCTGCGCACGGAGAAGAGCGTGCTGTTCGTGATTCCGTGGGGCCGGCATTGGCTGAT
Organism: Solirubrobacteraceae bacterium; assembly: GCA_035551855.1. Lineage (GTDB taxonomy): Bacteria > Actinomycetota > Thermoleophilia > Solirubrobacterales > Solirubrobacteraceae > Palsa-465. The sequence continues at coordinate 17,556 of DASZMK010000070.1, read as the reverse complement.
CGGCACCACCGACACCGAATGGAAGCTCGACAAGGCCCATCCGGCCGCGAGCCGGGCCGACATCGACTACGTGCTCGAGCACCTCAACGCCGTCCTGGCGCAGCCGCTCGGCTACGACGACGTCCAGGGCGTCTACGCCGGGCTGCGCCCGCTGCTGACCGGTGAGTCGGAGACCACCAGCCGCCTGTCCCGGGAGCACGCCGTCGCCGTCCCGGTTCCCGGCCTCGTCGCGGTCGCGGGCGGCAAGTACACGACCTACCGCGTGATGGCCAAGGATGCCGTCGACGCCGCCGTGCGCGCGATGGACCAGTACGTCCCCAAGTCGGTCACACACGTGACGCCGCTGGTCGGCGCCGACGGTTACCAGGCGATGTGGAACGCGCGCTACAAGCTCGCCTCGCAGTACCGCGTCCACGTGGCCCGCATCGAGCACCTGCTCCACCGCTACGGGACGCAGACCGTCGAACTGCTGGAGCTGATCGCGGAGCGGCGCGAGCTCGCCGAGCCGCTGCCCGGCGCCGACGAGTACCTCGCGGTCGAGGCGCTGTACGCCGCGTCGCACGAGGGCGCGCGGCACGTCGACGACGTGCTCGCCCGCCGCACCCGCATCTCGATCGAGAGCTGGGACCGTGGCGAGGCCGCCGCCGAGCCCGTCGCCCGCCTGATGGCCGAGGTGCTGGGTTGGTCCGAGGAGCAGATTGGCCGCGAGGTCGCCGTCTACCAGGCCCGCGTCACCGCCGAACGCGAGTCCCAGCGCCAGGAGGACGACCTGGCCGCCGACGCCGCCCGGCTGACGGCTCCGGACGTCCTCGCCGGGGTGCAGGGCGAGGGCGCGGCCACCCGGCCCAGCTAGCGGCCGGTCGCCGGAAACCTGCCACATCGCCGCCCGGGGCTACAGGCCGGCGCCCACCGCGCCATCGGCCGCCGGCCGCGCAGACGCGCCGGCCTCGACGGCGTCGAGCGCTCGCACCCGCGGGAACAGCAGCGGGACGAACGTGACGGCGGCGCCGAGGATCCCGGCGGCGACGAGCGTGGTCCGCACCCCCACCGCCGCGGTGACCGGCCCGGTCAGCGCGTAGGACACCGGCAGCAGGCCGATTGAGATCAGCCAGTCGAGGCTGGAGACGCGCCCCAGCAGGGCGGCCGGGACGTGCTGCTGCTTGGCGGTCGCCCAGGCGATCGTGCCCGCGGTCTCCAGCGTGTTGAACGCGACGCTGGCGAGCATCAGACCCCACAGCCCCGTCGCCAGCCCGTAGCCGGCGACGGCAAGCGTCGCGAGCGTCCAGACGACGTAGATGAACGTGATCGTCCGGCGAGGCAACCCGCGCTGGCCGATGAGCACCGCGCAGGCCAGCGAGCCGAGGCCGCCCGCGCCGAAGATCAGGCCGAGATCCCCGGCCCCGGCGCGCAGCCGGTTCTTGACGATGAACGGCAGGAGGACCTCGGTCGGCCCCATGAACAGCAGGTAGGCGACGGCGGCGCTCAGCAGCGTCGCCCACAGCCACGGGTGACTGCGCACGTAGCGCAGGCCGGCGCCGATCTCGCGCCCAACCGACTGGCTGACCTCCCGGGCGTGATCGCGCCGAGGAGACATGGCGATGAGGGTCACGGCGGAGACGATGAACGACGCGGCGTCCAGGCCGAACGCGAGGCCGGTGCCGAGCAGTCCCACCAGGATGCCGCCGATCGCGGGTCCCGCCAGGCGCAGCGCCACCGGGCGGATGAGCTGGTCCAGGGAATTGGCCTGCGCCAGCAGGTCCTCCGGCAGCAGCTCCGGCACCACCGCATCGGACGCCGGATCGAAGAAGGCGGTGCAGGCGCCGTAGATGACGGCGACGGCGATCAGCTCCCACAGCGCGAGCACGCCGGCGACTGCGAGCGCGGCCAGCGCCGCCAGGAGGACCGCCCGGGCGCTGTCGGCGGCCAGCATGACCCGCCGCCGGTCGTAGCGGTCGCTGACCGCGCCGCCGATCAGCAGGCACGTGATGGTGGGGATGGTCATCGCGATCCCCACCCCGGCCAGCGCCGTCGGCGCGTCGGACAGCGCGTACACCTGCCAGGCAAGCGCGACGAGGAACACCCCGTCGCCCAACAGAGAGATCGACATCCCGCCGACGAGCAGCCGGTAATCGCGATGGGCGAGTGGCGCCAGCATGCGGACGCGGCTGAAGCCCCCGCCTCGGTCCAGGCCCTCGTAGCTGTGGTGCATCGCCTCAGGCGCCGGCCGGCAACATCGTGTCGCCGGGCTCACGCGCGCGTTCGCGCAGGTAGCCCAACAGCTGCTCCGGCTCCATCGGCCGGGCGAAGTAGAAGCCCTGACCGGTCTCACAGCCGAGCTCGCGGAGCGTATCCGACTGCTCGGGAAACTCAATCCCCTCGGCGACGACCTCCAGCTCGAACGTCTCGCCCAGCCCGAGCACTGCCGAGGCGAGCCCGGACGTCACCGGGGACGCGCCGGCGGCGAGCAGCGAGCGATCCATCTTCAGGACGTCGAGCGGGAACAGGCTCAGGTAGCTCAGCGACGAATAGCCGGTTCCGAAGTCGTCCATCGCCAGGCGCACGCCCAGGTCGCGGAGCTCGGAGAGCTTCGCGACCGCCAGTTCGGTGTCGGTCATCATCACCGACTCGGTGATCTCCAGCGTGAGCGCGCCGGGCTCCAGGTCGGCCTCGGCGAGCGCCGCCGTGACATCGGCGACGATGTCAGGGCCGAAGAGCTGCTTGACCGACAGGTTGATGCCGACCGTCGGCAGCATCGGTCCCGCGATCGCGTCACGCAGCGCCTTGGCCTGACGACACCCCTCGTGCAGGACCCAGTGGCCGATCGGCACGATCAGCCCGCTCTCCTCGGCGAATGGGATGAAGTCCAGCGGCGGCACGAGCCCGCGGGTGGGGTGACGCCACCGCAGGAGCGCCTCGACGCCGGTGATCACTCCGTCCTGGAGCCGGACGAGCGGCTGGTAGTGGAGCTCGAACTCGGAGTTGGCCAGCGCCCGCTCCAGATCCGCGCGCAGCTCCAGACGGGCCACGACCTGCTCGTGCATCGCCGGCTCGAAGACGCGGTAGCCGCCCTTGCCGTCGGCCTTGGCGATGTACATGGCGGCGTCGGCATTGCGGATCAGCTCGTCGGCGTCGGTGGGCTTGCCCGGTTCGGCGACGGAGATACCGAGGCTGGCTCGGATCGTCAGGTGGTTGTGGTCGAGCTCGATGGGACGGCCGACCGCCTCCAGCACCCGCTCGGCGGTCTCGGCGGCGTGCTGGAGGTCGTGGACGTCCTCGAGCAGGATGGCGAACTCGTCGCCGCCGAACCGCGCCGCCGTGTCGGCTGCCCGGACGCTGCCGGAGATCCGCTGGGCGACCTCCATCAGCACCCGGTCGCCGGCGGCGTGTCCGAGGCTGTCGTTGACCGTCTTGAAGTCGTCGAGGTCGACGAACAGGACAGCCATGCCCATGCCCTCGCGCAGCGTCCGGGCGACGGCGTGACGCACGCGTTCGTTGAACAGCGCGCGGTTGGCCAAGTGGGTGACCGGATCGTGGAAGGCCTGGTGGGCGAGCTGCTCCTCGAACTTCTTGCGCTCCGAGACGTCGCGGCCGTTGAGCACGATGCCGCCCACCACCGGGTCGGTGAGCAGGTCGGTGTGCAGGATCTCGTAGTGACGCAGGTTGCCCTGCTTGTCCTGGAGCAGGCACTCGATGACCTCCGGCCGGCCGCTGGCGCCGGCACCGTCGGTCAACCGTCGCAGCAGCCGCCCCTGCTCGTCCGGATGCAGCAGATCCTCGAAGGACCGCCCGGTCACCTCCTCGGCGGTGTAGCCGAGCACCCGCTCGATCGAGGGGCTCTGATACAGGACCGTGCTGTCGGCGGCGAGGACGGTGATCAGGTCGCTCGAGTTCTGCACCAGCGTCGAGAACCGCGCCTCGGAGGCCTGACGATGGACCTCCTCCGCCAGCTCGGCGCTGCCCAGGGCCAGGGCCACCTGATGGGCGAGCGTCCGCAGAGCCAGACGGGTCTCCTCCTCGCCGACGGGCGTTCCGGAGATGACGAGCATGAGACCGGACCTCAGCGAGCTACCGGGGCGCAGCTCGAGGCACATGACCGGATCGGGGCTCGGCGTCAGGCGCAGCTGCTCGCGGGCGTGCGGGGGCAGCGAGGACACGGCGACCGTGCGCCGGTCCAGGAGGAGCGCCGAGGTCTCGCTGGGTACGGTCCAATCGCCGAGCGCTCCGCGCTCGTCGATCGCCACCACGGACGCATGATCGGCCTCCAGCCGGCACAGCCGCGCCTCGATCTTCTCGTCGCCGAAGTCCGCGACCGCCTGCAGGGTGGCGATGACGATCTCGCGAGGGGCGGTGGCGGCGACGAGCAGCCCGCCCGCGGCCGACAGCGCCCGCTCACGCGCGGCGGCGCGTTCGCGCTGGCGCACGAGGCCGGCCATCCGCGTCATCACCAGGCAGAACAGGACGAGCGAGAAGCCGATGACGAACAGCAGGTCCCAGTTGTGCAGCGGGATGACCTTGAAGAGCTCGAACACCGGCGCGATCAGCGTGGCGGCGCCCAGGAGCGCGAGGCGGACCGTCGTCAGCCGCGGCTGGCGCTCGGCTTCGACCTCGGACACCTCCCGCATCGAGGGATGCAGGGCGGCCGCGCCCCAGAACAGGTAGAAGCACATCCACCCGGCGTCGAGCCAAAGCTGGCGGTTGAACGCGTTGTGGAGGGTGAGCCAGCCGTAGACGTCGTCGGTGACGAGCATCGCGACGATCCCGCCGATCAGCAGATAGAACGCCGGCTGACGCTTGCCGCCGTCGGCCGCGAGTCGGATCCCGGCCGCCAGCAGGAGAATGTCGCCCAGCGGGTAGGCGATCGAGACGAGCTTGGGCAGCAGCGCCAGCGTCTGGTCGTGGATGTACGGAGCGATCAGGAGCATCCCGGACAGGAGGGACAGTCCGAGCGTCATGATCAGGGCGTCGAGCGCGCCGGGGCCGTCCGCCCGCTGGTTGCGCCGGCGGACGAGCGCCATGATTCCCGCCATCAGGACCGGATACATGGCCAGGTAGACCGCGTCGCCCCATGACGGGAAGGGCACGTCGACGCGGAAGAGGATGCGGATGCTGTACGTGTAGACGTCGCCGATCCAGTAGAGGACGAGTCCCACGACCAGCAACCACCAGGCGATGCGAGCGCGTGGGCGGTACATGCGGATGCCCGCCACCGCGCCGACGATCCCGTACAGGCCCAGACCGTTGATGACCGGGGCGCTGCCCTTCAGCGGCGGGACGAGCACGTACAGCGCGCAGACGAACGCGCCGAACGCGAAGAAGACCCACCACAGCCGGCGGCGGTCGAGCAGAGCGGCGATCGGCGAGATGCTCATCATGTCCGCGTTAGTCGGCAGACTGGTTCCGGAGCTTGAAGCGCTCCGCAACTTCTCCCAAAACCACCAACAAGTGGTCGATCTGCTCGTCGGTGTTGGCCGCGGTCAGCTGGAGGCGGAAGCCGACCTCTTCCCGGGGGACGAGCGGGTAGGCGGCCATCGTGGCGTAGATGCCGCGGTCAAACAGCATGTCACCGACCGCGCCGATGCTGTCCGCGTCGGCGAGCGGGATCTCGATGATGGGGAATCCGGACCGGTTGGGCGTCTCGATCCCCAGCTCGCCGATCCGATCCAGCACCCGGGCCGTCAGGCGGGCGAGCTTGGCCCGCAGTTCGTCTCCGCGAAGATCGTTGATCCGCAGGCCCTCCAGCGTCGTCGCCAGCGAGGCGACGGGCGAGGGGCCGGAATACAGGTACGGCGCCGCCGCCGTCTTGAGCACACGCTTGACCGCCGATGGGCAGGCGATGAACGCCAGCAGCGACGAGTATGCCTTCGAGAAGCCGCCGACGAGGATGATGTTCTCGTAGGTCTCGGCGACGTGACGGACGATGCTGTTGCCCCGGAGGCCGTAGGCGGTGGGCTCCATCGGCGAGCGCTCGCCGATGACGCCGAACCCGTGGGCGTCGTCGACGTAGAGCAGGGCATCGTGCTCACGGGCCAGGGCGGCGAAGCCGCGAAGGTCCGGCGCGTTGCCGGTCATGCTGTTGACGCCGTCTATGCAGATCATCCCGGGCCGCCGCCAGTCGCTCTTGCCCAGCAGGGTCGCGAGCTGGTCGAGGTCCTCGTGGGCGAACCGCTCGACCGCCGCGCCGCGCGCCTGGGCGATGGCGCACCCGTCGTACATCGTCTTGTGAGCGCGCCGGTCCAGGAACAGCGTGCCGCCACCGGCCAGCACCGGGATCACCGACATGTGGATGTGGGTGATCGTCGGCAGCACCAGGCTGTCGTCGGAGCCCAGCAGCGCGGTCAGCCGCGTCTCGATCTCCTCGTAGAGCACCGGGCTGCCGAGCAGGCGCGACCAGCTGGGATGCGTTCCCCAGCGCGCCAGATACTCCGGAACCGCCTGGATGATCTCGTCGTCGAGGTCGAGACCGAGGTAGTTGCAGGAGGCGTAGTCGGTCAGCCACTGGTCGCCGATGCGGATGTCTCGCCCGTCGATCTCGTCGATGACCGCGTCGACCATCCGGTGGCTGTACTGCAGCCGGGCGAGGTCCTCGGTGGAGGTGATCCACCGCTCCAGCCAGCGGTCGTGACGGCGCTGGCCCCAGCCGAGCGTCGCACGGGGGTCGCCGGGCCCGGGCGCAGCCGATCGCTCCCTCACGGGTCGATCCGGCTGCTGGAGAAAAGCCTCTGAGCGCGACATCAATCGCGTTATCGGTCCGAAAGGCGCGTTCCTTGAAGCGGCTGGGTGCCGGAAGACGGCGACCGGCTCAGGCGCCGGCGGCGAGAGCGATCGCGCCGAGCACTCCTGCCCGGTCGCCGAGCCCGGGCGCGACCAGGTACTCATCGATGCGCGCGTCCAGCAGCGGCGTATCGAGATAGCCGGCGTTGAGTTCGTGCAGCCGCTCCCGGACGCGGGACAGCAGCCCCGCCCGCTCCATCACTCCGCCGCCGACGATCACCCGGTGCGGTGAGACGATGGAGACGATGCCATGGATCCCCAGTGCCAGGTACTCCGCCTCGAGGGCCCACGCCGGATGATCGTCGGCGAGCTCGTCCGGCGGGACGCCCCACCGGGCGGCGATCGCGCCGCCGGCTGCCAGCCCCTCCCAGCAGTCGCCGTGCACCGGACACGCCCCATCGAAGGGATCCTGCCGGCGGTCGTGCGGGATCCGGAGGTGCCCCGGCTCCGGATGGATCAGCCCGTGGAGTGGCCGCCCGTCGATGATGATCCCGGCGCCGACCCCGGTGCCGACGGTCAGATAGCAGAGGCTGGGGACATCCTGTCCGGCTCCCCATCGGTGCTCCCCCACCGCGGCGGCGTTGACGTCGGTGTCGAAGCGCACCGGGACGCCCAGCCGGTCGCGGATCACGCCGGCCAGTGCCGTGTGCGCCCAGCCGGGCTTGGGGGTCGTGGTCACGTGCCCCCAGGTCGGCGAGTCCTCATCCAGATCCACGGGGCCGAACGCACCGATGCCGATAGCCCGGGGCCGCGGTCGCGAGGCGAAGAACGCGATGATTCGCTCCCGCGTCTGTGCCGGGGCGGTGGTGCGAAACGTCTCCTCGGCGACGAGGTCGTCAGGCCCGGTGCCGAGCGCGCACACGCACCACGTCCCCCCCGTCTCGACGCCGCCGTAGATGTCGCTCATCTCCCGTAGTGTCTCGATTTTCGACAGCTCACGGGACCGTTGACCACGAGGAGAGCGACATGGCCGAAGATCGGATCCTGACCAGCCACGCCGGCAGCCTGCCCCGGCCTGAGGATCTGGTGGGGCTCAACCAGGCACGGGCCGACGGCCAGGAGATAGATGAGGCCGCCTACGACGATCGCCTGGCCGCCGCGGTGCAGGACGTGGTCGCCCGCCAGCGGGCGGTCGGCGTGGACATCGTCAACGACGGCGAGTACGGCCATTCGATGGGCCAGCGGTATGACTACGGCGCGTGGTGGAGCTACGTGTTCCCGCGGCTGGGGGGTCTGGAGCTCGTCGAAACCGCCATGCTGGCGATGAAGCAGGCCGAACCCAAGCCGGGAGAGGTCGCCCTCGCCAGCTTCAACGAGCGGCGCGACTGGCAGCAGTTCGACGAGGCATATGCCGATCCCGCCTCCGGCTGCGCCCTTCCCAACCGGCCGCCGTTCGCCCCCGTCTGCCGCGGCCCCATCACGTACGCGGGGCGGGAGGTCGTCCAGCGCGACATCGCCAACTTCAAGGCGGCCCTGGAGGCGGCCGGGCTGGAGACGGGATACCTGAATTCCGTCGCCCCCGGCAGCTGCGCACGCTTCGGCAACGAGTACTACGACAACGACGAGGAGCTGATCTACGCCTGCGCCAACGCGATGCGTGAGGAGTACGAGGCGATCATCGATGCCGGCCTGATGCTCCAGCTCGACGATCCGGCGATCGCCGAGAACTGGGACCAGATCAACCCGGCGCCGTCCGTCGAGGACTACAAGCGCTTCACGATGGTGCGCGTCGAGGCCCTGAACCACGCGATCCGCGGATTGCCCGCCGACCGCATCCGCTTCCACCTGTGCTGGGGCAGCTGGCACGGACCGCACGTCACCGACATCCCGATGGCCGACATCGTGGACGTGATGCTGGCGGTCGACGCCGGCGCCTACTCCTTCGAGGCGGCCAACGTGCGCCACGAGCACGAGTGGAGCGTCTGGCAGGACGTCAAGCTGCCGGAGGGGAAAGTGATCCTGCCCGGCGTCGTCAGCCACTCCACCAACGTCGTCGAGCACCCGGAGCTCGTCGCCGACCGGATCCGCCGCTTCGCCGACGGCGTGGGGCGTGAGAACGTGGTGGCGTCGACCGACTGCGGCCTGGGCGGCCGGGTGCACCCGCAGGTCGCCTGGGCGAAGCTGGAGTCTCTGGCGGCGGGCGCCGAGCTGGCCAGCCGCCGGCTCTGGTGACGCCGAGCATTCTCCGTTTTCGCCATCGGGGCCCGGGTAGCTGGTCGCAGAACGGACCAGAGAACATCGAACGTGCGGAGGCGATGTGATGTCCACCAGCAGCAGCACGAGCAAGCGCACCACCGACCACGACACCATCCGCCGCTGGGCGGAGGAGCGCGACGGAGCTCCGGCCACCGTCCGCGGCACCGAGGCCGACGGCGAGCCCGGAGTGCTGCGCATCGATTTCCCCGGCGGGGCCGGCGAGGACCAGCTCAAGCACATCTCCTGGGACGAGTGGTTCCAGAAGTTCGACGAGAACAACCTGGAGTTCCTCTACCAGGACCACAAGGCCGACGGCGAGCCGAGCACCTTCTTCAAGCTCGTGCGCCGCGGCGAGTCCTGACTCGCGGCGAGTCCTGACCCGCGGCGAGCCCTGACCCGCGGCGAGCCGTCCGGGGGACCGCCGGCCACAAGCACACCAGGCCGGCGCACCCGGCCGGTCACCGGCTGGCCCGGCCGGAGACCGGTCGGGTGACCCGGCCGGAGACCGGCCGGGGGGCGGCGGCTCCGGGGTACTTCCGAGTCACCGGGCTCTGCGGGCCGCCCCGGCTCCGTCCCCGTCTCCGTCTCCGTTGCACCGGATTCCGCCATGCAGCACGCGCCAAATCCCGCGCCGGCCAGGCGATCTGGCACCACGCGCACGCCCAGCCCCCCAATTGCGCCAAATCAGCCGGCCCCGCCCCAATCTGGCGCACCATGCATGCCCGCAGGCCCCGGCAGGCCCGGCAGGCCCGGCATCCCCGGCATCCCCGGCATCCCCGGCATCCCCGGCAGAGCACGACCGGTCTCGCCCGCCCAGCCCCGGATCACCATCCGGCGCCTGACCCCTCACCCCGGCGACAGCAGCCCCCGCTCTGACACCAGCCGCTCGTCCAGCGTCCGATAGCCGACGGAGTCGAAGACGACGGTGACCTTGCCGTCCTCCACCCCGCTCACCGTTCCCGGCCCCCAGTCGGCATGCGCAACGCGCTCGCCGGCCGTGAACTGAGACCCCTCGTCGTCCTCACCCTCCCCCAGGCCGCGGTCACAGTTGTCGCAGTTGCCGCACGGGGGCATGAAGCTCTCCCCGAAGTAGCCGAGGATGAACGCCCGCCGGCAACCCCGGCGCTCGGCGTAGGCCCGCATCATCTCGACGCGCGAGAGCTCGAACGCGTGACGCTCGCGCTCCTCCTCGGCCGCCCTGTCGACCGCCTCCTCCATCTCGTCGGCGCCGGCCGTGGCCCGCACCCGTCCGTCGCCGCCGACCTCGACCGCACCCGCGTCCTCGAGGCGGTGCAGGATCGTCAGCAGCCGCGTGCGGGAGACGGACGCCGCCGCCAGAACGTCGCCGGGATCCACCGGGCGGTGGGCGGCGCCGAGCAGCTGGGCCACCCGGGCGATGGTGTCGCGCTCCACCTCGCCGCCGGAGAAGAAGCGGCGCAGGCCGAGGTCCTCCTCGCGGTAGAAGAGCCGCGCCTGGGCGGGCTCACCGTCACGCCCGGCGCGACCCAGCTCCTGGTAGTAGGTGTCGACCGACTCACTGATCTGCTCGTGAAAGACCCAGCGCACGTTGGGCTTGTCGACGCCCATGCCGAACGCAATCGTCGCGACGACGACGTCGCATCCGCGGTCGTGCATGAACGCGTCCTGGACCTCCCGGCGCCGCTTGGCGCCCAGTCCGGCGTGATAGGCCTGCGCGCGCACGCCCGCCTCCACCAGGTCACCGACCAGTTCCTCACACGCGCGGTGGGTGGCGACGTAGATGATCCCCGGAGGCTTGGCCCCGGCGACCGCCTCCACCACGGCCCGGCGCCGGTGATCGGCGTCGTAGAAGCGGTCCACCGCGAGGTGGATGTTCGGCCGGTCGAAGCCCTGGACGATGACGGCCGGATCGTCGAGACGCAGGATCGAGACGATGTCCGTCCGGACGGGCGGGGCCGCGGTGGCGGTCAGGGCCAGCACCGGCGGCCGTCCCACCGCCTCGATCGCGGTCGCCAGCTCCAGGTAGTCCGGGCGGAAATCGTGGCCCCACTCGGACACGCAGTGGGCCTCGTCGACGACGAAGACCGACGGCCGCGCCTGGCGCAGCTCGGCGAGCACGTCCTCACGGGCCAGCTGCTCCGGCGCCAGCAGGAGGAAGCTTGCCTCCCCTCCTTCGGACCGCTGCAGGGCGCGGCGGCGGGCCTTCTCTCCCAGCGTGGAGTTGAGCATCACCGCCCGGTCGCCCTCGATCGACTCCACCTGGTCGCGCTGCAGCGCAATGAGCGGCGACACGACGATCGACGGCCCGTCGGACAGGAGGCCGGCCAGCTCGTAGATCGCGGTCTTGCCGGAGCCGGTCGCCATCACGCACAGCGTGTCGCGCCCGGCGAGCACCGACTCCACCCCCTCCAGCTGCCCCGGGCGCAGCCGCTCGAAGCCCAGCTGCTCGCGGGCCACCCGGCGGATCGTGTCGGCCCGGGACGCCATCGGCTAGTGCAACCGGATCTCGTCGAGGTCGATGTCGCGCTGGATGCGCGCGAGCACCTGCGCGGGCACCCGGCGCCGCTCGCGCAGCTCCGCCAGAGCCTGGCGCTCGGCGCCGATCACCTCCCGCCGGAGCCGGTGCACGGCCGCATCGAGATCCGCCTGGGCCGAGCCGTCGCCGGAACCGTCCCCCGGCCCGGCGCCGTCTCGCCGCCGCTGCGCATCCAGGCGCTCCAGCCTCAGCTCCAGGAGCGCGCGCAGGCGGTCGATGGTGTCCTGCGGCACCCCGGACTCCGGCCCCAGCTCGTCCAACCGCGCCAGACCGGCGTGCACGATCCGGGTCCTGGCCTCGAGATCGAGCCGGCGCAGCTCATCCTCACCGGCGAGTCCCAGCCGTCGCACCACGGTCTCGAGCATGAGGCTGGGGAGCACCAGGGTGCCGATCACGACGATGTAGACGAGGAAGATGACCTGGTCGCGCGCCGCGAACGCGTGGTGGGAGACCAGGAGCGGGATCGAAAGCGCGCCCGCCAGAGACAACGACCCGCGCATCCCGCTGAAGCCGAGCACCGTCAGCTCGCGCCCGGACAGCGGCTCGCCCGCCGAGGTCGCCAGCCGGCCGGCTCCCGGAAGCCGCTCCACGACGGCGGCGATCGTCCGCCCCACCGCCGGCGGCATGACCCGCAGGGTAGCCATCCAGGCGCCGCGGACGGCGAACACCACCGCCACGATCACGGCCCCGTCGAGGATCCCGGTCCCGACGCTCCCGTGCAGGCCGGACACGATCGACGGCAGCTGCAGGCCGATCAGCAGGAACAGCATCGACTCCAGCACGAACGTCAGCGCGTCCCAAAACGGCTCCACGTTCAACCGGGTTCCGGCCGAGCTGATGTCCTCGGCGTGGCGGCCGGCATACAGCCCGGCGGTCACGGCGGCGAGGACGCCGGACCAGCCGATCGCGTACGCGGCGACGTAGGAGCCGAACGCGGCGAGCAGGCCGAGCACGATCTCCAGCGACGGTTCGTCGAGACGGCGGCGGAGGCGGACAAGGACCCAGCCCGCCACCAGTCCGACCGCCGCACCCCCCACCGAGATGGCGATGAAGCGCAGGACGCCGGAACCGACCGAGATCCCCCCGCCGGCCGCGACGACCGCGACCTGGAACGCGGCAAGCCCGGTGCCGTCGTTGATCAGAGACTCGCCCTCCAGAATGGCCACGACCCGTTCCGGCGCCCCCACGTCCCGCATGACCGAGCTGGCCGAGACCGGGTCCGTCGGCGCCGCCAGGGCGCCGAGCACGAACGCGCTGACCCAGGGCAGGCCGGCGACCGCGCGTCCCGCTGCCGCCACCACCACGACCGTGAGAAGCACGAGTCCGGTGGCCAAGGTCAGGATGTGAACGAGGTTGGGGCGCAGGTTGTAGCTCGCCGCCTGAAACGCCGTCGCGTAGACGAGCGGGGGCAGGAAGCCGAGCAGCACCAGCTGCGGGTCGAGGTGGATCCTGGGGATCCCCGGGATCACGCCCAGCACCAGGCCGCCGAGCACCAGCACGGCCGCGTACGGCAGGCCGGCGCGCTGCGCGATCGCGGCGAGCAGCGCCACCCCCGCGAGCAGCCCGATGACGATCTCGGCATTCTTCATCAGGAGTCAGGCCATACCCAGCGGCGGCGCGTTCAGACCTCGGCGACCCCGCAGCCGCGCTGCCCGGGTCGCCGGTGAGGTCCGGTGGTCGCCGCGGTACCTAGAGATCCGGCCAGAGGGCGCCGTCGGCCACCGCCCCCTGCTCAATCCGCTCCAGCGTCTCGTCCGTGCGCCGATCGGCCACCATCGCGTCCAGCGCCTCGCCGATCGACGGCGCCCACACCCGCCGCATCACCGCGGGGCGGCCGCTCTCGTCTCGCAGCTCGGTCCAGTCGAGCGCCACATGGGCGCGGCGGCCGTGCTCGTCCTCCTCCCCGGCGGCGAACATCGTGATCTGGGCCCGCCAGCCGTGGGGGCACAGCTCGCTCATCATCGCCCGGGCGCGCATCTCGGCGCTGGCGGCCACGCGCAGGCGGCGCCGCCGGCTCCGCCAGGAGCGCAGGACGCCGCGGGAGCTGGAGATCGCGAGGGCGAGCAGCGGAACGATGACGGCGCCGACGCAGATGACGAACACCACCAGGATCAACGGGCCGATCAGGCTGACCTGCCCGGGATGGAACCTCAACCCACCGAACTGAACCCCATAGGTCAGCACGCTCTCAAGGTACTCCGTGCCACGTAAGCGTCAAGCTCCAAACCGGAAAACGAGCGGGTGTCGTCAGGCGCCGCCCCGGGGGACGGTGAGCAGGGCCGCGCTGCCGGCGGGGAGGGTCACTGAATAGGCGCCGGCACGAGCTGTCACCGCCTGCGGCCGGGGTGCGGGCAGGACTCCCGTGGCGGTGTCTGAGCCGAAGCTCGCACCGCCCAGGGTGATCCCGGCGGCGGCGTACGCGCTCCGAGCCCCCAGGCGCTCGATCGCCGCCGGGCCGGCGCCGCCGGAGACTCGGATCTCGGTCTGAGCGGAGCTCCGCAGGCTGTCGTTGACCAGCACGATGCGAACCCGGTGATCCGCTCCGAGCGTCGCCCAGGCTCGGAGCTGGCTCTGGCTCCCGGAGGTCATCCGCAGCAGGCGAGATCCGGCCGGGGCCGCCTGGGCGAACATGAGCGCCCCGTAATACAGCGGGTGCACCGCACCCACCCACTGACCGCCCGACCGCGAGAAATCGAACAGGCCGTTGGCGGAGTTGGGATAGTCGTGGAGGTTGACGCCGTCGATCCCCTGGGACGCGAGCGAAAACAAGGAGTCGACCAGCCAGAGCGCGGAGGCGAAGGTGTTGCTGACGCCAAGTCGCCCGTTGCAGCTGATGGAGCCCATCTCATCGACGCGGAACGTGCCGCCGTGGCGGTGCACGAGCGAGACGTACGGCCCAAGGCCGAGCGCGAGGTCACGCGAGTTGACGATGTTGAGCAGGTTCGGGACCGACGGGTACTGAAGCGACGCCGGATCGGTGATGCACTGGTTGAGCCCGTAGGCGTGCGATGTCAGCATCCTGACCTGCGTCCGGGACGTCACGAACTGGCCGAACGCGCTCATCCACGGTCCGCTCCCCGTCTCCGGACCGGCCACCGGAAGCTGCGGAAGCACCTTCAGCGTCCGCGAGAACTCGCCGGCGAAGTCCCGCGGGCCGTAGGTGGGCCTCCGGGAGTACACCGGCGTCCCGGTTTTGCTGTACCAGGCGATCGGCTTGCCGTTGAGCGTCCGGTACCAGGGCATGACCGGGTACAGGTCAGGCTCGTTGCCGATCTCGAGCGAGTCGATGTTGCTGGGCCCCACGCCCGCGGCCAGCTCGGATCCCTCCACCTGCGCGATCCGCGTCCGGTTGGCCTCGAGGTTGACGCCGAGGATGAGCTTTGCGTTCGTCGCCGCGATCAGGCTCCGCGCCGCCGCCGTCCAGCCCGGCCATAGGTCATAGGTGACCCCGTACGGGCGCGTCATCCCCCGGACGGGCCACCATGTGCGGTCGGTGCTCTGGCCGCCGACGCGGAGGATCGGCCGGCCGGCCGGATTCAGGTTGCGAAGCAGCTGCACAAAGACGGGATCGACGGTCGCCGTCGTCGCCCCTGCCAGTCGCGGAATCGTGTTGTACTCGAGCGCCAGGCCCAGGAAGTTGGGCGCGATCGGCCGACCGGTGGTCGCTGAGCCGACCGATATCCGGAACGTAGAGGCCTGAGCTCGCGCGCTGAACCAGGCCGCCGCGAGCATCACCAGCGCGCCGACCACCGCCACCGACCGACGCAGCCGCAGACCCACGGCCGGGCATTATTCTCTCTCTTCGCGATCGATGCGGCAACGCCCGCGCCGGTGGCGCAGACACCAAAGGGCGTGGCGGCCCCGAGACGTGGCGCGGACGCCCGCCGGCTCGATTTGGAACAGTTCGCAGGCGATGGCACGACCTCCGGCGAGTCCTCGTGCGCTTGCGGTGGCCCGTGGGGACGCACCCGCCGACCTGCTGATCACCGGCGGTCGGGTGTTCAGCGACGCCACCCGCGAATTCGTCGACACCGCGCTGGCGGTCGCCGACGGTGTGATCGCCGGATGGGGCGAGCGTGACGCTCACGAGGTGCTCGATGTCGACGGCGCGGCGCTGCTGCCCGGCTTCATCGACGCCCACATGCACCTCGAGTCGACGAAGCTGTGGATCGACGAGTTCGTCGGCACCGTCCTCCCGCTCGGCACGACGGCGGTGGCCACCGATCCCCATGAGCTGGCGAACGTGCTGGGGGTCGACGGGATCCTCGCCCTGATGGAGGCGGCCGCCCCGCTGCCGTTCACCTTCGCCGTCTACGCCTCCAGCTGCGTCCCCGCCTCGGAGTTCGAGCGCTCCGGCGCCGCGCTCGACGCGCGCGACATCCGGGAGCTGATCGAGCGCCGTGGCGCTCACGGGGTCGGCGAGGTCATGAACTTCCCCGCCGTCATCTCCGGCGAGACCGAGATGCTGGAGCGGATCGCCGCCGCGGGGCGGCTGCGCGTCGACGGCCACATCCCCGGGGTGTCCGGGCGGCGGCTGGACGCCTACATCGCCGCCGGCGTCGAGTCAGATCATGAGAGCACCCATCTGGCGGAGGCGCTGGAGAAGCGACGCAAGGGCCTGTGGGTGTTCCTGCGCCAGGGCTCCGCCAGCCAGAACCTCCGCGACCTGGCGCCGAGCGTCATCGCACACGGCACCGACCTGGCGGCGTTCTGCACCGACGATCGCGAGCCGGACACGCTGCGGCGGCTGGGACACGTCAACGACTGCGCCCGGGTCGCCGTCGCCGCCGGCATCACGGAGATCGACGCGATCCTGCTGGCCAGCACCAACCCGGCCCGCTATCACGGCTTCAGCCACCTGGGAAGCCTCGGCCCCGGCCATCAGGCCGACATCCTGGCCCTGGCGCAGCTGAGCAGCTGGGCACCGACGCGCGTGTGGCAGGCGGGGCGCCCGGTCGCCGACGACGGGCGGATCCTCCCGGAAGCGGTCCTCCCGTCGCCCCCGCCGGAGCTCCTGCGTGACACGGTCCGGATCGGCCACCTGCCCGGAGCCGACGAGCTCGTACTCGCGGCGCAGCCGGGTACACGGATCCGCGCCGTGGGGGTGGAGAGCCACAGCCTGACCACCCGGCGGCGCGAGCTGGAGGTCGGCGCCCCCGGTGCCGATGTCGCCCACGCCGCCGTGGTGGAGCGCCACCACGCGACGGGGCGGATCGGCCGCGGCTTCGCCACCGGCTTCGGGCTGAAGCGCGGCGCGATCGCCTCCACCGTCGCCCACGATGCCCACAACTGCGTCGTCGTCGGCATCTCCGGATCGGACATGGCCGCGGCGATCGCCCGGCTGGCCGAGATCGGCGGGGGGCAGCTGGCGGTGCTCGAGGGACGGGTGCTCGCCGAGGTCCCGCTCCCACTCGCCGGGTTGATGAGCGACCGGAGCGCGGCCGAGGTTGCCGGCCAGATCGCGGCGCTCGGCCGGGCGGCCGCCGAGCACCTGGGGGTGACGGTCGCGGAGCCGTTCATGCAGCTGTCGTTCATCGCGCTCTCGGTGATCCCGGAGCTTCGGCTGACCGATGGCGGGCTCGTCGACGTCGAGCGCTTCTCCTACGTGCCGGTCGAGGTCACATGATCTGCGAGTTCACGCCCGGCCGCCACCGGGTATGGCGGTGGCTGTGACGGAAACCGTGCTCACAGAGCCGGGGCGCGTCCCGCGCGGCCCGGTCGAGGACGAGCCGACGTTCGAAGCCCGGGGGATCCATTACATCCCGGTCTCCGAGCGCCGCGGGCGGCCGCTCGACCTCTTCTGGATGTGGGCCGGCGCGCTGTTCAACGTCGAGTACGTCGTCTACGGCGCGCTGCTCATCTCGTTTGGACTGGCGTTCTGGCAGGCGGCGCTGGTGATCGTGGTGGGAAACCTCTCGTACCTGGTCACGGGAATCGGCAGCCTCCAGGGACCCGCCGCGGGCACGTCGGTGTTCGCCATCACCCGCGCTCCGTTTGGGCCCAACGGCGCCCGCCTGGTCTCGGTGTTCAACTGGATCACGCAGGTGGGGTATGAGACCGAGGGGCTGGCGCTC
>DASZMK010000069.1:0-5663 GCA_035551855.1 Solirubrobacteraceae bacterium | reverse complement strand
CGGCCGACGAGCTGGACACGCTCGCCGCGCACCCGGGCATCAGCACGTTCCCGGTCTCGCTCGCGACGGCCGAGGGATGCGCGGCGGCGGTGGACGAGACGCACCGCCGGCTCGGCCCGGTCGATGTCCTGATCAGCAACGCCGGCCGGGGATCGGCCGGCGAGCGTCCGATCTGGGAGCAGGATCCGGACGTCTGGTACGAGTCGATCGCCGTCAACCTGCACGCGTCGTTTGAGCTGATCCGCCTGACCGCGCGGGACATGATCACGCGGCGCTGGGGGCGGATCGTCGTCGTCAGCTCGACCGCCGGGCTGGCCGCCGAGAGCCAATCCGACACCGCCTACACCGCCGGCAAGCACGGCGTGATCGGCCTCGTGCGCGCCGCGGCCCTTGACCTGGCTCCGCATGGCACGACCTGCAACGCCGTCTGCCCCGGCTGGGTGCGGACCGAGATGGCCGGCGCGTCCGCCCGCGCCGAGGCCGCGCGCCGCCACATCTCAGCCGACGAGGTCTGGGCCGAGCGCGCCGGTGAGTACGCGGCCGGCCGGGTCGTCGAGGTGGAGGAGGTCACCGCCGCTATCCGCTTCCTCGTCAGCCCGCAGGCGAGCGGCATCAGCGGCGAGGCGATCCGGGTCGCGCTCGGCAACCAGTTCTGAGAGCAAGAGCGGCCGCGGCCGTCAGGACCAGATCAGCGGGAGCGCAACGGCGAGGACGGTGCCGCCCAGCGCCATCCCCACCGCGGACGCCGCCCCGGCCCGGCGGCTCTCCTCCACCATCCGCCCCGTGCCGACGCCGTGGCTGGCGATGCCGTGGGCCAGGCCGCGGGCGATGGGATGACGGACCCGCAGAGCGTTCAGCCACGCCGGCCCCAGCGTCGCGCCAAAGACGCCCGTGATGATGCTGAGCGTCGCCGACAGGGCGGCCTGGCCGTGGAGCTCACCGGCGAGGGCGATCGCGATGGGGCTCGTGGCCGAGCGCGACACCGCCGCCACCGACCAGGCCGGCGCGAGGTCGAGCAGCCGGGCGGCGGCCCAGCCGACGGCAAACCCGGTCACGGCGCCGGCCGCCGCCCCCAACAGCATGGGCCGGGCGAACCGGCGCAGGATCTCGCGCTCACGGTGCACGGGGACGGCGAGCGCGACGACGGCCGGCGTCAGCAGCGCGCTCAGCGGGCGGGTGGCCTGGGCGTAGCTTCCGTACCGCACCCCGGTCACCAACACCACCCCGCCGAGGCTCGCCATCGCCAGGAGCGTGGGGTTGAGCAGAGGCGTGTGCACGCGCCGCCGCAGCCAAAGAGCGGCCACGTAGACCGCCGCCGTCAGCGGCAACAGCAGCTCAGTCATCAGCGGGCAGTCCGCGCTGGACGACGTGCGCGGTGACGGCGAGGGTCAGCAGCGAGCCGACGACGATGATCCCGCCGACCTCCAGCCACACCGCGCCGGCGCCGATGAACTGGACAAAGCCGGCGCCGGCGGGAACGAACAACAGGCCGAGCGCTGCGAGCAGGAGGCGCGCCCCGCCGTCGATCCATCGCAGGCGAATGAGGCGCGTCTCGAGCGCCACCCACAGCAGCACCGTCCCGATCACGCTCCCCGGGACGGGCAAGCCCGCGGTGCTCGCCACCAGGTCGCCGGCTCCGGCGAACCCCCAGAGCACGCCAATCGCAACCAACACGTGGGCGGTCTCCCGCCCGCGGGTGATGATCGTGTCCCCGTTGGTCCCGTGAGACGCGCGGGCGGAGTCCGTCACCGAATTGACGGTCATGGCGGCGAACCGGTCAGCGCTCGCCGCGGGCGACGATGTGGCCGGTGAACGCGAAATCGACGAATCGAGAATCGCTGACGCCCATGAGCTGAGCGCAGCGCCCCGGGTCGGCATTGCCCAAGATGCTGGGCACGACCTGGTCTGAGCCGCTCATGAGATCGCGCCGGGGGAGCCGATCAGGGGCGCCCATGATGCTGAGGCCCGGAATGCGATCGGCCGGGCCCATGACCGAGGACGGACGGACGGCAACGGCGACCCGCGGCAGACCCTGACGCGGTGTCCGGTGATTCCGGTCCTCAGCGACGCGGCGCCGGAGCGTCCTGGGGCGTTGTTGGAGGCGGCGGTTGTGTGTGGTGGTGCTCATGACATCTCCCTCCGAAGAGGCTCGTATCTAACATGTATCCATCTTAGATGCAAGATAGATACATGTCAAGCGCTTTTTCGGCTACGAGACTCGCCGACAGACGAGGCGCCCGAAGGCGGGCGGTCGCTCAGGCCAGCGGAGCCGGCCCCCACGCCCGGACGCGTCGCTCAGGCCAGCGGAGCGAGCCCCAACGCGCCGGCCGTGCCGTTGAGATGCTCGGTCATCACCGCAGCGGCGGCGTCCGCGTCGCCCGCCTCGATCGCCGCGGCGATCGAATCATGCTGCGCCATGCTCTCGGCGCCACGGGCGGGATCGTTGTAGACGGCCATCATGCCTCCTCGCAGCTGCCGATCCCGCAGCGATGCATAGAAGGCGGCGAGGAGCTGGTTGCCGGCGGCGACGAGGAGCTGTTGGTGAAACTGCCGGTCGGCCTCCTGAAACCCTTCCTCGTCGTGGCCGTCCAGGGCCTGCCGCGCCGCCTCGGTCACGCTGCGCAGCGCCGCCGCGACGGCCGTGCGGTCTGGCCGGCCGGCCACCAGCCCGGCCGCCCACGGCTCGAGCAGAGTCCGCGCCACGAGCACCTCGCGGAGCTCGGCGGCACTGACGGAGACGACGAGGGCACCGCGCTTGGGATACAGCTCGAGCATGTCCTCGGCCGCCAGCTGCAGGAACGCCTCGCGGACCGGCGTGCGCGACACCTGGACCGCGTCGGCGACCTCGCCCTCGCTCAGCAATCGCCCGCCGGCGAACGTGCCGTTGAGGATGCGCGCGCGCAACCAGCGATAGGCGCGATCAGCCGCCGACTCGCCCTGCGCGCGCGCGGTCATCCCTTCATCATGCCCGTGGGGTGCCAACGGCGCGACCGACAACGTGACCGCGCGGACGCCGATCGACCGCCGGGGGCAGCGGCGCGCCGACCGCGTGGCCGATGGCGTGCCCGCGGGGCGACGCGTCGGCCTCCGGCGGCAGCAGCTCGCCGACAGCATGGCCGACGACATGACCGCGAGGCGAACCGTGGACCGGCGCCGGCAGAGGCTCGCCGACCGCCCGCGCCACAACATGACCCCGGGGGCGTCGATTCATCGTCGCTGTCGCCTGGTGGGAAAGGTGTCTGCTGAACGTGTACATGAGAACTCCCAAACATAGTATCTATCTTGCGTCTATCTTAGATGCAAGATAGACGCATGTCAAGCTCGAGCTGCGGTCAGTCTGGCGAAGGCTCCTCCGAGCGAACGACGATCGCCTCGTCGCCGAACACGGCTCGGACCTCGAGCCGGCCGCCCAGCGCCTCCACGTAGCGGGCCAACGCCGACAGATAGAGATCCTCACGCCGGTCGCTCTCCGTCAGCCTCTCGTCGGCGGCATCGAGCGCGGCCAGCACCGCATCGTGACTGACGCCACGCTGGTACCGCGCGTGCGCGACCCGTTCCTGCGCCTCCATCAGCAGCGCATAGAGCGCAGCTCGCGTCTCATTCACCGGCTCCGGTGAGACGGCGTTCTTGCGGCTTCTCGTTGGCTCAGACAACGAGGCTCCTTTCCGATGCTCCGCTCATGCTCACGGTAAACGCGCTCCGCAAGCCGTACGTTCTCCGGATACCAGCGATTCCACTTCCCGGTCTTGTCGCCGCCGACCAGCATGACAGCGTCCTGGTTGGAGTCGAAGGCGAACAACACCCTCATGCCGCGATCGACCCGCGCCTCCTTCAGCTTCCGTAGGGATGACCCGTGGATCACATCGACGTGCGGCCGTCCGAGCGTGGGGCCCCCGAGCGCGATCCGACGAAGCGCCCCGCTCACCTTCGCCTTGCGTTCAACGTCCAGGGACGTAAACCAGCGATCGAACGCATCGGCCCTGAGGACCTTGCGCGAGCGGGTTGGCTGGGAGGGCGACCGGTGCACTACAAGAGATGAGGCCCCCGCGCCCGGTGCTTCTCCCCGCCCGCACTGCAAACCTCTTGGGTAGCCTGACCGTGTCTGGAACTGGCAATGACCCTCCTCGCCGACGTCGTCACTGCCTCCGAGGGCGTGGCCAACACCCGTTCGCGCACGGCCAAGATCAGGATCCTCGCCGACCTGTTGAGGACACTCGAGGTTGCCGAGGTGCCGATCGGCGTCGGCTTTCTCTCCGGGATCCCGCGCCAGGGGCGCGTGGGCATCGGCTACTCCACGGTTCGGGATCTCGCCCGGCAGCCGGCCGACGAGGCGTCGCTGACCGTCGTCGATGTCGACGAGACGATCTCGGCAATCGAGGCCGCGACCGGCAGCGGCGCAGGAACACGGCGCCGGCAACTCCTCGGTGAACTGCTGGCGCGGGCCACCGCGCCGGAGGCCGACTTCCTCATCCGTCTGATGACCGGCGGCCTGAGACAGGGGGCGCTCGCCGGGCTGATGGTCGATGCCGTCAGCCGGGCGGCCGGCGTGCCGGCCGAGATCGCGCGGCGCGCGCTCATGCTCTCCGGCGACCTCCCCCGCATGGCCGAGATCGCGATGACCGAGGGGGCCGAGGGGCTGCGCGGGGTCGGCTTCGAGATCTTCCGGCCGATCCTCCCGATGCTCGCCTCCACGGGCGCGACCGTCACCGACGCCCTCGCCGGCATGGAACGCGCCTCCGTGGAATGGAAGCTCGACGGGATTCGCATCCAGATCCACCGCCGCGGCGACGACGTCCGCATCTACACGCGCAACCTCAACGAGATAGGCGACACGCTGCCGGGCATCGTCGAGGCGGTTCGCCGCCTGCCCGTCACCCAGGCGGTGCTCGACGGAGAGGCTCTGTGGATGGACGCCGCCGGCCCGGCTCCGTTTCAGTACACGGTGTCGCAGATCGACAGCGACGCGCCGCCGCTTGGAATCGTCACTTTCCTCTTCGACCTCCTCCATGTCGACGGCGAGGACCTGCTCGACGTCCCCCTGCACGAGCGCATCGCCCGGCTGGTGGCGATCGCCGGGCCGCTGCGGATCCCCGGCCGGTTCACCTCCGAACCGGAGACGGCGGAGCGGATGCTGGAGGAGGCGCTGGAGGCTGGGCACGAGGGCGTCGTCGTCAAGGACGCCTCCTCGGTCTACGCCGCCGGACGGCGCGGCCGCGCATGGCGCAAGGTCAAGCCGGTGCGCACGTACGACCTCGTCGTGCTCGGCGCCGAGTGGGGCCACGGGCGCCGTCAGGGCTGGCTCTCCAACCTCCACCTCGGCGCCCGTGACCCGGACTCCGGCGAGTTCGTCATGGTGGGTAAGACGTTCAAGGGGCTCACCGACGAGCTCCTGCGCTGGCAGACGCACGAGCTGCTCGCCCGGGAGGAGTCCCGGCAGGGGATCACCGTGCTCACCCGGCCGGAGCTGGTCGTCGAGATCGCGCTTGACGGGGTGCAGTCCTCGACGCGCTACCCGGGCGGGATCGCGCTCCGGTTCGCTCGCGTCAAGCGCTACCGGCCGGACAAGACGGCCGAGGAGGCCGACGTGATCGCGGATCTGCGCGGGCTGCTGCCCACCCGGTCGTGACCCGTCACGGTCGCGATCCCGCGAGCGACCTGCGTAC
>DASZMK010000068.1:0-3884 GCA_035551855.1 Solirubrobacteraceae bacterium | reverse complement strand
GCCCGGGCGCGGGCTGCGCACTCGCCGGAGCTGGCCGCCCACCTGTCGTTCATTCAGGGCGAGGCCGAGCGACTCCCCTTCGGCGACGCCGAGTTCGACGCGCTCACGTTCACCTACCTCCTGCGCTACGTCGACGATCCGACGGCGACGATGCGAGAGCTCGCCCGTGTGGTCAGGCCCGGAGGCCGGATTGGGATGCTGGAGTTCGGCGTGCCGGACGTGCCGGCGCTGCGCGCGCTGTGGCGCATCCACACCCGCACCGTGCTCCCGGGCGCGGGCCGGATGGTGTCGCGGGCGTGGTACGACGTCGGCCGTTTCCTGGGGCCGAACATCGAGGAGTTTCACCGGCGCGAGCCGGACCTGCCGGCGCTGTGGCGGACGACGGGGATCAGGGACGTCGCCGAGCGCCATCTGAGCTTCGGCGCCGGTCTGGTGATGTGGGGGGTCCGGGACGACGGCGCCGGCGCGTAGATTGGACCGGCCCGCGTTCTACGCGCTGCGGTCCGGCGGCTGGCGCGACCTGATCACGCTCCTTCATCCGCCGTACACGGCCTGGCATCTGAGCTATGTCGCGCTCGGCGCTGTCGCCGCCCCGCGCCTGTACGCCGGCCGGCTCGGCGCGGCGCTGGGCGCCTTCGCCCTCGCCGTCGGGATCGCCGCCCACGCCCTGGACGAGCTCAAGGGCCACCCGCTGCAGACCCGGCTGAGCGATCGAGCGCTGATGGGGCTGGCCCTCGCCGCCCTCGGCGGCGCGGTGGCCATCGGCATCGCCGGAGTCGTGACCGTGTCGCCCTGGCTGGCGCCGCTCGTCGCCGCCGGCGCTTTCCTCGTGCTCGCCTACAACCTGGAGCTGGCGGGCGGCCGCTTTCACACCGATGCCTGGTTCGCCGTCGCCTGGGGCGGGTTCCCCGCCTTCACCGGATACTTCGTCAACGCGCTGACGATTCGCCCGGCGGGCGTGCTCGTCGCCATCGCCTGCTGTCTTCTCAGCGTCGCCCAGCGCCGCCTGAGCACCCCGGCTCGCCAACTGCGCCGCGCCACCGTCGAGGTCACCGGGGCCCAGCGGCTGGCCGACGGCCAGGTGCGCGAACTCGACTCGGCTCGCCTCGCCGAGCCGCTCGAGGGCGCGCTCTCGGCCCTCTGGCTGGCGCTGGTCGCCCTGGCCGCCGGCCTGGTCGCGGTTCGTCTCTAGCCGGGCGGCGGAGGTTTCTGGCGCTCACGCCAGCCGGAGATCCCCCAGCGTGGCCAACATGCCCTCGGAATGGCCCTCCGCGCATTCGAGCAACGAGGCCACCTGGTCGTGCAGGTGCCCGTGCAGGTGCCACGCGTCGCCCTGGCCGGTGACGAGCCCGGCGTGAGCCAACCGGGCGAGCGCGTGGGAGACGGACGGCCGCTCAGCGCCGATCAGACGTCCCAGCAGCTGGTGCGTGAGTGGCACGGGGAGGCGGACGCCGCCCCGCTCCACCTTTCCCCACCGCGCGGCCAGGTGCCAGAGCAACAGGGCGAGGCGGACCTCCAGCCGGGGCTGCGCGGCAACCGCGCGCTGAACGTTGAGCCGGGCGTGGCGCAATGCGGCACGGCGGAGGAGCGCGTGCTCGATCTGCGGCCAGAACCGAACGCGCTTGGCGAACGCGCCGTCGAGCAGAGCAAAGCGGCTCGGCAGCAGAGCGCGACATCCGACATCGCAGGACAGCATCTCCTCGTAGCGGTGGGTGCTCGGCTGGATCAGGTCGCCCGTGCCGATGAGCTCGCTGACGATGCGTCCGGCGACCCTGACGTTCACCGCCAGCACCCCGTCGAGGACCAGCACCCCCGGGCCGGCGCCGGCGCAGGTCAGCCACTCGGCGACCGGAAGCCGCCCCGGCTCGGTTTCGATCGTCACGGACACCGCGGCGGCCCTGGCCGCTCTCAGAACCTGGGCGTCGAGCTCCTCGGCGAGATCGACGTCGATGTCGAGCAGGCACTGCACGGATGGCTGCGGCTCACCGGCACCGCCGCGGAGTCTCTTGACACCGGCCGTCGGCTGTTCATCGGGTCTCAGTTCGCCTCCCTCTCTGAGGTCTCCGCCGAGAGAACCTGAGCAAGCGCTCCCGCAGGTCAGTCTACGCCCGGTGTCACCTCGCGGTGACCAGGAACAGCGCGCACGCCACAAGCGGCGTAAGCAGCATTACCGTCATCCGGGTTACCCAGGCGCACAGCTGGAGTTGACCCGGTGATAGAACAGCTCGCGGCGGGCTCTCGAATTCGGCGCAACGACATGGAGGGGCCCGTCACGAGAGGAGAACCGCATGTGCCTGGCGATACCCGGCCTGGTGGTCGCGTTGGTGGACCCGGTGAACCACATCGCCAAGGTCGACGTGGTGGGAGTGCGCCGCAACATCAACGTGAGCCTCCTGACCGGGGAGGACGGCGGCGGGGGTGTGGGACCCGGTGACTGGGTGCTGATCCACGTCGGCTTTGCCATCTCGCGCATCGACGAGGCCGAGGCCGACGCCACACGCGAGCTGCTGGAGGCGATGGGACGGGAGTACGAGCAGGAACTGGAGGAGCTGAAGGCGAGCGTGATCGAATGATGTCCCCGGCCGCCGGCCCTGATCAGCCGGACTGTGGCGCCCAGCACTGCATCACGTGCGGTGACGACGGTGTGCCGATGACCGTCGTGGACGTCGATGCTCGCCGTGGTCTGGCGCTGTGCGCCGACGGCGACGGCATCACATCCACCGTCGAGACCGCGCTGGTGGAGGCGGTGGCGCCGGGAGACCGGCTGCTGGTCCATGCCGGGACCGCGATTGCCGACCTCGATCCCACCGCAGCGGAGAGCCGGCCATGAAGTTCGTCGACGAGTTCCGAGACGCGGACCTCGGCCGCGCCGCCGCCGCCGAAATCATCTCGCTGGTGCAACCGGGGCGGCACTACAAGTTCATGGAGGTGTGCGGCGGGCACACCCACTCGATCTACAAGTACGGCGTCGACGACCTCCTGCCCACCAACGTCGAGCTCGTCCACGGTCCGGGCTGCCCCGTCTGCGTCATCCCGATGGGACGCGTCGACGACGGGATCGCCCTGGCCCACACCGACGGCGTGATCTTCACCTGCTTCGGCGACATGCTCCGCGTTCCGGGGTCGGACGGCAGTCTGCTGGACGCCAAGGCGGCCGGTGCCGATGTGCGCATGGTCTACTCGCCGCTCGATGCGCTGCGGATCGCCAAGTCCAACCCGGACCGTGAGGTGATCTTCTACGCCATCGGCTTTGAGACGACGGCCCCCTCGACCGCCCTGACGCTCAAGCGGGCCCGGGCCGAGGGCATCCGGAACTTCTCCTGCATGTGCAACCACGTGACGATCGTCCCGCCCCTGCGCGCGCTGCTGGAGTCTCCGGATCTGCGACTGGATGGATTCATCGGCCCCGGTCACGTGTCGACGGTCGTCGGCGCCCGCCCGTTCGAGTTCATCCCGGCCGACTACGGACGCCCGATCGTGATTGCCGGGTTCGAGCCCCTGGACATCCTCCAGTCGATCCTGATGATCCTCCACCAGCTGGCCTCCGGCCGGTGCGAGGTCGAGAACCAGTACCGGCGGGTGGTGCCCTACGAGGGCAACCTCCGGGCGCTGGAGGTGATGGCCGAGGTGTTTGCACTGCGCCCGCACTTCGAGTGGCGCGGCCTGGGGTTCATCTCCCACAGCGGGCTCCGTTTGTCCGACGCCTACGCCGACCTCGATGCCGAGCAGCGGTTCGGGGTTCCCGGGGTGCGGGTCGCCGATCCCAAGGCGTGTCAGTGCGGCGAGGTGCTCAAGGGCGTGATCAAGCCCTGGGAGTGCAAGGTGTTCGGCACCGCCTGCACGCCGGAGCGGCCGATCGGCACCTGCATGGTCTCCTCCGAGGG
>DASZMK010000067.1:0-2786 GCA_035551855.1 Solirubrobacteraceae bacterium | reverse complement strand
GTCCGGACCTTCAAGGCGGTCCCGTAGTACGCCTCGTAGTAGCCGCTGGACAGCGCGTACGTCCCCAGCATGACCCGGCGCTTGACCTCTGGGCCGAAGCCGACCGCGCGCGTGCGGCTGTACATCGCCTCCAGGTCCGCCTCGCCGGCGACGCGCAGGCCGAAGCGCACGCCGTCGTAACGAGCCAGGTTGGCCGAGGCCTCGGCTGGTGCGATCAGGTAATAGGCCGACAGCGCGTGCGGGGCGTGCGGCAACCGGCAGGAGTCCACGCTCGCGCCCAGCGTCTCGGCCAGCCTCAGGGTCGCCTCAAAGCTCTCGCGCACGCCGGGCTCGATCCCGGCCTCGTCATCGCTGCCGCCGAGCAGCTCCTCCGGCACCCCCAGGCGGATCCCCGTCAGGTTCTCGGCGGTGGGCATCTGGATCGGATCCGGCAGCGCCACCGACGTGGAGTCATGCGGGTCGTGGCCGACCATGTGCGAGAGCAGGAGCGCCGCATCGGCGACGTCGCGGGTCAGCGGCCCGGCCTGGTCCAGCGACGAGGCGAAGGCGATCATCCCGTAGCGCGAGCAGGCCCCGTACGTGGGCTTCAGCCCGACGATCCCGCACAGCGCCGCCGGCTGGCGGATGGAGCCTCCGGTGTCGGTGCCGATCGCCCACGGGGCGAGTCCGGCAGCCACCGCCGCAGCGCTTCCGCCGGAGGAGCCGCCGGGAACGCGGCCGCGATCCCACGGGTTGAGCACCGGACCGAACGCGGAGTTCTCGTTGGACGAGCCCATCGCGAACTCGTCCTGGTTGGTCTTGCCGAGCAGTGGTGCACCCGCCGCCGCCAGATTGGAGACGACGGTGGCCGTGTACGGGGGGCGGTAGCCCTTGAGAATGCGCGAGCCGGCCTGGCTGGGGACGCCCTCGGTGCAGAAGAGGTCCTTGACCGCGACCGGCACGCCGCCCAGCGGTGCGCCGCCACCCGGCTGCGGCGCCGCCTCGGCCACCCAGGTGAACGCGTTCAGCTCGTCGGCCGCTGCGCGCTCGCGGTACGCGTGAAACAGCTCGGTCGCGTCGATTTCCCGCGCGCGGAGCTTTGCGACCCCCTCGGCCGCCGTTAGCTCGATCAGATCTCTCATGCGCCGCTCGGTCCCGGACTCGGTCCCGGGCTGGGGACGCCGAACCCGCCCTCGACCGGCTCCGGAGCCGCCGCCAGCGCAGCCTCGTGCGACAGACCGGGGACCGGCTCATCCGGCCGGGTCACGCCGGCCACGTCGACGACGTGCGAGGTCGGCTCCACGCCGCTCAGATCGAGCTCTCGGATCCGCTCGACGTGGTCGAGCACCTTGGAGAGCTCCTGAGCCATCCGCTCCACGTCCTCGTCGTCGAGCTCCAGCCGGGCGAGGCGGGCCACGTGGAGGACCTGCGCGCGATCAAGCATCCGGGCGCATTCTAGATCGGCGCCCCCGCGCTCCGTCCGGCCGCTCGGTCAGCGCCGGGTCGCGGAGCGAAGCGGCACCCGCTCGATCGGACGCTCCGGACCCGGCTGCCATCCGTCCTCGTCGCGCATCGAGAAGAAGCCGCCGACCGCCATCCCGGCGGCGCAGATGACGCCCAGATACGCCCCCACCTGCGGCGAGGCCGCGCTCGTCGGCAGGCGGACGATGAGCACGACCGTGGTCAGCAGCGCGAGCGCCGACACGATCACGCTGATCACCACGGGCAGAGCCGGCGCCCGGCGCGTCTCCTGGAAGAACCCCAGGAGCAACCCCGCCAGCCCGGTCACGACGATCAGCCACCGCAGGACCGGGAGGCCGTTCCATCCGTCGGTCTGGACGTGGCGCGGGCCCGGGCCGCTGGATCCAAACCACGGCAGGATGAAGAGCAGGACGAGCAGCAGCACCGCAAACGTGGCGGCGATCAGCTCCCCGCGACGGAGGTGGGACACGCGCAGCTGCATGGTTCGATCGCCTCGCGCCGGAGGCGCTGCAACCCTACTGGCTGCGCCGCCCGGGCGTGATCAGGGACCGGCGGCTGCGTTGCGGTGCCGCGCGTGTCCGCCGCTCCAGGATCGACTCATAACCGCCCCAGGCGATGCCCAGGGCGCAGACCAGGCCCAGAACCGCCCCCAGCTTCTGGTCGATCACCGCGCCTCCACCGGGCAGCACGATCAGCACGCGGTAGACGAGCAGCAGCGAGCTGACCGTTCCCAGCGTCGCGACCAGCCGGCCCGTACCCTGCTTCGTGCCGCGCCGGCGCTGCAACACCGAGCCGATGGCGATGATGATCGTCGCCAGGACCACCCAGCGAATGACGGTCAGGCCGTCCCAGCCATCCTCGGCACCGGAGATCGCCGGGCGTGCGTAGGACGGATCCGGGACTCCGGCCACCCCGGACCACTTGGTCGTGAACATCCAGACGAGTAGCAGCAGCGCGCTGCCGGCGCTGATCAGCTCGCCGAGATGCACGCGTGTCCGGGGCGGGGGCGGATCGCCGCCGGACGGGTCAACGTCCAGGGTCACCGCGCCTACCGTTTGGAGATCGGCGCCAGGTCGGCGACCAGCTTGCGCTCAGTGCGGTCGCGGCTGAAGCGGATGACGACGATTCCGCCCGGCTCTATCCCCGTCACGACGCCTTCGCCGAAGGCGGCATGGACGACATCGTCGCCCATCCGGAACGCCGCCGGCGGCGGCTGATCGGCGGCCGGAAGATCCGAGGTTCCGGAACCCCAGGAGGTGACGCGGGCGCGGATCCCGCCGAAGGCGCGCGGCGTTTGCACCTCGCGGTCGGTCAGGTCCGCGGGA
>DASZMK010000066.1:0-1871 GCA_035551855.1 Solirubrobacteraceae bacterium | reverse complement strand
CGCCACCGACCCGATCACCACCTTGCACCGGGCCGGCGAGGAGGCGATCCGCGACAGCGGCATCGGGTGGACGTTCCTGCGGCCCACCGCGTTCATGTCCAACGCGCTCAACTGGGCGGGAATGATCGCGGCCGGTCAGGTCGTGCACGCCCCGTTCGCCGCTGGCCGGGCCGCTGTCGTCGACCCGGCGGACATCGCAGCGGTCGCCGCGGCCTGCCTCACCCAAGACGGCCACAATCACCGCGTCTATGAGCTCACCGGCCCCGAACCGCTCAGCCCCCCCGACCAGGTCGCAATCCTCAGCCAGGTGCTGGGCCGCGACCTGCGCTACGCCGAAGCCGACCCGGCCAGCGCGCTCGCGCAGATGGCGTCCTACGGCATGCCCGAGGAGCTCGCGCACGCCATCATCGAGCTGTTCCGCTCCACCGTGGAACCGTATAACTCCGAGCCGACAGGCGACATCACCGCAGTCACTGGCCGCCCGGCACGCAGCTTCACCGACTGGGCCCAGGCCCACCGCACCGAGTTCCTCACCCCCGAAGCCGTCCAGAACGCCGCAACCATCGAGGAGTCACGGTGAGCACCTCCGGACCCGGCGTCGATACCCACGAGATGGTTCTGATCCACCGCGTCATCCGGCGCGAGTTCGGTCAGCTCCCCCGACTGTTTCGCTCCGCGGCCAACGACCGTGCGCGATCCAGGGTCATCGGCGCGCACGCCCGGGAGATGCTGGACTTCCTGCACACGCACCACACCGGCGAGGACGAGCTGCTCTTTCCCTTGCTGCGCGAGCGAGCTGCGCTCGACCCGGAGCTGATGGACCGGATGGATGCGCAGCACGCGCAGGTCAACGACGCCGTCGCGGCCATCAGCTCGGAGTTGCCGGCGTGGACAGCGAGCGCGGACGCCGCCGCCGGGGAGCGGATGGCGGCTCTCATCGACGCCGCGATGCCAGCACTGACCGATCACCTGGCTGAGGAGGAGAAGACACTGCTCCCGATCGTCTCGGTCACGCTGACGCAGAGGGAATGGGACGCGCTCGGCAAGCACGGCATGAGCGCGATCCCGGTCACGCGGCGGCTGGTCATCCTCGGCCTCATCACCGAGGAAGCCGATGACGCGGAGCGGCAGAGGTTCATGCAGGTCGTGCCGGCCCCAGCTCGTCTGGCCTACAAGCTGATCGGCCACCGCCAATTTACCCGCGAAACCACCGCAATCCGCGGCTGACCCATCCCGCGACCCGGCGCCACAGCCCAAACCCATCTTTTCTCCAGCGAGAGGCGCGACCGCCATGACCCTCACGATGTCACCCACCTTCGTCCTCGTCCCCGGAGCCTGGCAGGGAGGCTGGGCTTGGCAGCCGGTCGCCCGGCGGCTGCGCGAGGCCGGCTATGCGGCCGTTACGGTCACCCTGCCCGGCCTCGCCGACGGCGACGATCGCGCCGGACTCCGGCTCTCGGATGCGATCGATCACGTCGTGGCCGAGGTCGAGCGCCGCGACCTCGCTGAGGTCGTCCTGGTCGGCCAGAGCTGGGGCGGCTACGTGATTACAGGCGCCGCGAATGCACTGATCGGCCGCCTGGCCAAGGTGATCTACTACAACGGCGTCGTCCCGGCCCGCGGCGCGGCGATGGTGGACGAGAACGCCGAGTACGCCGCACTGACCCGGGCCGCGATCGCGGCCAGCCCGGACGGCGCCATCGGCCTGGTCCGCAAGCAGGTTCCGATGCTCATGCCGGAGGCCGACGAGCAGGCCAGAGACCTGTTCTTCGAACTGCTCGTGCCGCAGCCCGGCGGCTACTTTCTCGACCCGCTCGACGTCGACGACGTCACTACCCTGGGCGTGCCGGCCGGATACGTCCTCAGCGAGG
>DASZMK010000065.1:0-22324 GCA_035551855.1 Solirubrobacteraceae bacterium | reverse complement strand
CGGCCCCGGGCCACCATCCATCAGCTACACCGACACGACATCCACCCCCGCCGACTCCAGGACGCGAGCCCCGCTGGCCGGCGGATTTGACAGATAGGCGGTGTCCACCTCGCCGGCGGGCACTATCACGTTCAACCCGCGCTCGTTGAACTTCTGCGCCTGGGCGACGAGCAGGACCGAGCGGGCCCGGGCGATCATCGCCCGCTTGACCTCGGCCTCCAGCGGATCCGGATCGGTCAGGTAGCCGTCGATCTCGATCCCCTTGACCGAGAACACGATGCGGTCGACGAAGAACCGCTCGATCATCCGCACGGTCTCGGCGCCGACAAACGACCGGGTGAGCGTCCGGAAGCTGCCGCCGATGCCGATCAGCTCGATCTGGGCCGTGTCGGCGCCGCCGACCAGGGTCATCACCGGCAGCGAGTTCGTCAGCAGGGTCACGGGAACGCCGATCTCCAGGATCTCGCGGACGACGAAGTAGGCCGAGCTGGAGGAGTCGATGAAGATCGTCTCGTGGGGCGTCAGGGTCGCGGCCACGGCCTTGGCGAGCTGGGACTTGACCGCGGTGTCCTGCTCCAGCCGGCTCTGAAACGAATCCTCGTGCCCGGCCAGCTCCGGCAGCATCGCCCCGCCATGGGTGCGCCGGGCGTAGCCGCCCTCGGCGAGCAGGGCCAGATCGCGGCGCGCGGTCATCGGCGAGACGTCGAAGCGCTGCTCGACGGCGGCGACGCTGATGCTGCCCCGCTCGCGGAGGAGCTCCAGGATCATTCGCCGGCGCTCGGCGGGTACGACGGGTCGTTTCTGATCAGGTTGGGCGGTCACGTGACCTAGCGCGGATAGGCTGCCGCCACGCCGCCGTCGACATTGAGGAGATTGCCCGTCGTCTTGCCGGAGCGGGCCGTCGACGCAAAGTGAAGCACGGCCCGCGCCACGTCCTCCGGCAGCACGTTGACCCCCAGTGTCGTCCGGCGCCGGTAATGCTCCTCCAGTTGGTCAGGCCGGATGCCGTACGCGTCGGCGCGCTCCGAGCGCCAGCTGGAGTCCCAGATCCGCGAGCCCTGGAGAACCGCGTCCGGGTTGACGGTGTTGACGCGGATGCCGGCCGAGCCGCCCTCCTCGGCCAAGCAGCGGGCGAGATGGAGCTCTGCGGCCTTCGCGCTCGAGTAGGCCGAGGCGTTGGGCCCCGCCACCAGCGAATTCTTGGAGGCCACGAACACGATCGATCCGCCCAGGCCCTGAGGCCGCATCACCCGGAACGCCTCCCGCGCCACCAGGAAGTAGCCGGTTCCCAGCACCGACTGGTTGCGCTGCCATTCCGCCAGCGTCGTCTCCGATATGGGCGCGCTTGACGCGATGCCGGCATTGGAGACGACGATGTCGACACCGCCGAACGCGGTGACGGCGGCGGCAAACGCGGCGGCGACGGCCTCCTCCGAGGTCACGTCCCCGCTCACGGCCAGGCCAAGGTCTCCGAGCGGAGCCACGGCGTCGGCCGCGCCGTCGGCGTCGATGTCGAACGCCACCACCGAAGCGCCGGCGGCGGCGAGCGTCTCCATCACCGCGCGGCCGATTCCGCCCGCCGCGCCGGTGACGAGCGCGATCTTGCCCTGGAGCTCCCCCGGCGGCGGGGCCAGGGAGAGCTTGTAGAGCTCCAGCGGCCAGTACTCGACGGCGAAGCTCTCGGCCTCGGTGAGCGAGATGAACTGCGACACCGCGCTCGCCCCGGCCATGACCTCGATGGCCCGGTGGTAGAGATCCCGGGAGATGCCGGCGGCCTTCGGCGTCTGGCCGACCGCCACCATGCCGACGTTCTGGATGAGCACGACGCGCGGATCCGGGTCGGCGATCTGATCCCCGGGGCCGGCGTTGCGCGTGAAATAGGCCTCGTACTCCTCCCGGTACGCCGAGGCGCAGCCGGCGATCCGCTCGCGCAGCTGCTCGACGCCGTCGCGGGCCGGGTCGTAGGCGACCCACATCGGCACGCGCTTGGTGTGCACCAGGTGGTCCGGGCACGCGGCGCCGACGGTGGCGATCTCCGGTCCGTCCCGGGAGTCGACGAGCTCGCAGACGGCGGGGCTGAGATCCGAGAGCAGAACCTTGGCGCGGGCGCTGGAGACCGCGCCGCGCAGGGTCGGCAGCAGCTGCGCCAGCGTCGCGGCCCGCTCGTCGGCGCTCTGGGCGCCGTCGGCGGCCGGCCCGCCGAAGCGCCGGCTGCCCTCGCTGCGGGAGTTGACGAGGTCGGCGGCCCGGTTGCATACGGCCACCGTCTGCTCGTAGGCCTCCCGCGCCGTCTGGCCCCAGACCACGAGGCCGTGCTTGGCCAGCACCACCAGCCGCAGATCCGGGTTGGCGCGCACCGCCTCTCCCACCTGCTTGGCGAGCGTGAAGCCGGGCCGGATGTACTCGATCCAGACGGCGGCGTCGCCGAAGCACTCGGCGATCAGCCCCCGGCCATCGGCGGCGCAGGCCAGGGCGTTGATCGCATCCGGGTGGGTGTGGTGCACGTGCGCCGCCGGGATGAAGGCGTGCAGGAGCGTCTCGATCGAGGACCGAGGTGCCGCGGGGTCCAGCTGGCAGCGCGCCAGGTAGGCGACCATGTCCTCGTCGCTCAGCTCCGGGCGCTCGAGCAGGGGCAGGATCTCGTCGAGGCGCAGCGGCGTGAAGTCGGCGGCCGACATCGTGGCCAGGTCGCTGCCGGATCCCTTGACCCAGATCGCCGCCACCTGGCGCCCCAGATGGTCGACGGCCACGCCCTTGGCCGAGGTGTTGCCCCCACCGTAGTTGGCCAGCGCCCGGTTGGCGCCCAGCAGGTGCGAGGCGTGCACGACCTGGTCGAGCGTGCTCGCGCCCTGCGCCGTCTCGTGCTCCGGCCACTGGTCGGGAACCGGGGCGATGATCGGCGTGGCCACGCTCATCCGTTGCCTCCCGTCGCCGCCGGGACGGGGGCTCGCTCGGAGACCATGCGCGTGGCGTAGCCGCTCGCGCGCAGCTGCCCGAGCGGGTCGGGCGCGGCGCCGAGCTGCTCGCGCATCCGGGCGCACAGGGGCCGCACGTCGGTGTGGTAGGCGTCCATCAGCAATGCGTGGGCGCCCAGCACGTCACCGTCGCGCTGGGCGGCGGCGAGCGCCGGGCGATCGATGAGCAACGACTTGGCGTAGGACTCCTGCAGGTTGAGCACGCTCAGCACCATCGCCTCCATCTTGGGCTCGACGTTGTGTGACTGGTCGATCGTCAGTCGTGGCAGAGCCGCGTCCCCGGCGCCGAGCTCCGAGAAGATCGCAAACAGCTCCAGCGGGTTGACCGAGCCGACGATCAGGTCGTCGTCGGCGTACTTGCGGTTGTTGAAGTGAAAGCCGCCCAGCCGGTCCTCGCGCCTCAGGGTCGAGACGATCTGCTCGACGTTGACGCCCTGGGCGTGATGACCCAGGTCGACGAGCACGCGGGCGCGAGGGCCGAGCGCCAGGCACAGCAGCAGCGCCGAGCCCCAGTCGGCGAGGTCGGTGGCGTAGAACGCGGGCTCGAAGAACTTGTATTCGAGGAGCAGCTCCTGTGAGTCCGGCAGGGCGGTGTACAGCTGGATCAGCCCCTCCTCCAGCCGGTCGCGGCGGGCCCGCAGGTCGTCCTGGCCCAGGTAGTTGGTCCCGTCGGCCAGCCACAGCGACTGGGCGGTGGCGCCCAGGCGGCTTCCGATCTCCACGCATTCGAGAAGGTGGTCGACCGCCTTGCGCCGGACGCCGCCGTCCGGGTTGGTGAGCGAGCCCAGGCGGTAATCCGGATCCTGGAACAGGTTGGGGTTGATGGCTCCGGCACGGAGGCCGGCCGCGGCGATCTGATCGGAGAGCTCGGTCAGGTCCTCGACGCGATCCCACGGGAAGTGCAACGCGACCGCCGGCGCGGCCCCGGTCAGCCGATGCACCTCAGCGGCATCGGCAATTCGTTCGTAGACGGTCCGCGGCCGCCCGGGCTGCGGGAACACGGCAAAGCGGGTGCCGGAGTCCCCGTACCCCCACGAGGGGGTCTCGACCGCGAACGCGGTCAGGTCTCGCTGAATCGCGCTCACATCGTGACCGGCCTCGGCCAGACGGGTCACCAGCGGCTCATATTGGGAATTGATCTCGGTCAACGGTCTCCTTCTCCGACTAGACGTGCGCGGGGATCGCCCCGGGGGCCAGGCGCCCGGTCGCCGTGAGGAAGCGGTGGTAGACGTGCTGCGCGGCCGCCGCCGGGCCGGGCTCGTGGCGGCGGACCGTCACCGACCGGGCGACGACGCGGCGCAGCTGCACCAGGTCGGCCAACTCCCCGGCGGCCAGCGCCTGGACGAGGACGTTGCCCAGCGCGGTGGCCTCGACCGGCCCGGCGACGACCTGGCGCTGCAGAAGATCGGCGGTCAGCTGACACAGCAGGTGGTTACGGGCACCCCCGCCGACGACGTGCACGGTGTCGATGCGCCGCCGGCTGACGCCCTCCAGGTGCTCGAGGACGAGCCGGTACTTGCAGGCGAGCGAGACGAGGATGGCGCGCACGAGCTCCCCGTCGCCGTCCGGCGGTGACTGTCCGCCCGCCCCGCACAGCGCCGCGATCCGCGCCGGCATGTCCGCGCCGGCGTGCAGGAGCGAGTCGTGGTCTGGATCGAACACGGGAACGTCCGGGCGCGCGGCAGCGGCCAGCTGCTGGAGCTCGTCGTATTCATGGTGCACGCCGCGGGCCAGCCATGCGCGGCGGCACTCCTGCACCAGCCACAGCCCCATGACGTTGCGCAGCAGGCGCACGGTGCCGGCAAGCCCGCGTTCGTTGGTCAGGTTGCAGACGGACGCGTCGGGGCCGAGCTCCGGCTGGTCGAGCTCCACCCCCAGCAGCGACCAGGTACCGGAGGAGAGGACGGCGCCGTGCGTGCCGGACATCGGGGCCGCCGCGAACGCCGACGCGGTGTCATGACCGCCCACCGTGTGCACGTGCGCTCCGACGGCCGCTCCGGCCGCGCCGGCATGCTGGTGCAGGACGCGGCCGATCTCCACGCCCGGATCGGTGACGGTGCCGGCGAACGGCCGCGCCGGCAATCCGAGCCGGCGCACGAGGTCCTCAGCCCAGCTCCGGCCGTGGGCCTCGAGGAGCCCCGTGGTGGAG
This sequence comes from Solirubrobacteraceae bacterium, assembly GCA_035551855.1. GTDB lineage: Bacteria > Actinomycetota > Thermoleophilia > Solirubrobacterales > Solirubrobacteraceae > Palsa-465. The sequence continues at coordinate 17,200 of DASZMK010000065.1, read as the reverse complement.
GCGACGGTCAGCTCGTTGACGAGGGTTCCGGTCAGCCACAGCCCGAACAGGTCCGGCACAAGGGCGATCCGCTCCGCGACCGAGGCGGCGGCGCCATCGGCCTCGGCCGTGAGCTGGTAGATGGTGTTGATCGGCATCGTCTGGATGCCCGTGCGGCGGTACAGCTCCTCCCGGCCGACCCGCGCGTGGGCCCGGGCGACCACCTCGCTGGAGGTCCGCGCGTCCCGGTAGTGGAAGGGCAGGCCCAGCATCCGTCCCCCGCCGTCAAGGAGGGCGTAGTCACATCCCCAGGCGTCGATGCCGATCCCGTCCAGGCGACCGCTCGAGGCCGCCGCGCCCAGACCGGCAAGGGTCTCGCAGAACAACGTCGGCAGGGTCCAGTGCAGTCCGTCGGGCAGCCACACCGGCTGGTTGGCGAAGCGGCGGACCACCTCCAGATCGACGCGCTCGCCGTCAAAGCGGCCGAGCACCACCCGTCCGCTCTCGGCCCCCAGGTCGACGGCTGCCAACCGCAGGCGCTCAGACATCGGCCGTCGGCTCCGCCGCCGGGGAGGCACCGGTGCCGCCGGTGCCGCGTCCTCGCCGGGTCATCAGCTCTCGCCCGCGGCGGCCGAATTCGGCCAGGTTGGGCACCAGGACGCTGAGGATCAGCAGACCCCCGGACACGACCTGGAAGTCGTTCTCGTTGAACGAGCTCGTCAGCAGCAGGGCACTGCGCAGCAGGGCGTAGATGAGCGCCGCCAGGACGACGCCGAGGATCCCGCCCCGCCCGCCGAAGATGGAGACCCCACCCAGGAGGACGATCGTGACGACCTGAAGCTCGAAGCCGATCCCAATGTTCTCAGCCGCCGAGGAGAGCTCGAACGCGTACAGCATGCCGACGGCGGCGCAGATGAACCCGGACAGGACGAACAGCGACAGCTTGATTCGCTTGACGCGGATGCCGGCGTGAAAAGCCGCCTCCTGATTGAGCCCAATCGCGTACAGCGAGCGGCCCAGCGGGCTCAGCTTCAGCATCACCCCGGTGGCGATGGCCAGGAGCGCGAAGATCGCCAGCGACCACGAGATGGAGGGAATCCCCAGGAACCCGTTGATGCCGACGCTCGTCAGGCTGCCCGGGAAGTTGGACACCGAGAGCGGACCGAGCACGACATTGGCCAGCCCGCGGTACAGGGTCAGCGTCCCAATCGTCACCGCCAGCGACGGCAGGCCCACCCGGGTGACGAGGAAGCCGTTGATCGCGCCGGCCACGACGCCCATCGCCAGGCACAGGACGATGATCAGCGGCATCGCCCAGTGGTGAAGCCAGAGGTCCCCCATCAGCTCGGCGGACAGGGCCAGGATCGACGCCACCGACAGGTCGATCTCGCCGGTGATGACGATCAGGGTCATCGGCAGCGCGATGATCGCGAGGTCACCGATGTTGGTCGACGTGGTGAACAGGTTGTAACTGCTGGTGAACTGCGGCGAGATCGAGATCCCCAGCACGAACACCGCCGCCAGCGCCACCACCAGCGCCGAGTCCCAGCGCAGCAGGCCGCGCCAGTTGCCGGTCGCCAGCGTGATCCGGCCGCCAGGGGAGGGTGATGAATCAGCCGCCAAGGTGACTCCTTCGTTTGCGCAGGGCGACGGCCAGACGCAGCTGGATGCCACGGTCCAGCGTGATGGCGAGGATCAGCAGGAAGCCGGCGATCGCCTCCGTCCACAGTGACGGCACGCCGAGGACGTTGAGGGCGACATTGATCGTCTGGAGCAGCAGCGCCCCCAGCGCGGCGCCGATCACGCTGCCGCTGCCGCCGAAGATCGCCACCCCGCCGACGACCACAGCGGCGATGATCTGCAGCTCCAGCCCATTGGCTGCGGTGGCGTCGATCGTGTTGTACTGCGTCGACCAGAAGACACCGGCCAGTCCGGCGATCATCCCGCTGAGCACGAAGGTGAAGAACACGCGGCGGGCGATGGGGATTCCCGCCAGCCGGGCGGCCGCGGGGTCGGACCCAATCGCATACAGCTCGCGGCCGGAGCGGTACCAGCGCAGGTGGTAGGCGGCGATGCCGACGAGGATGGCAGTGATCCACGCCAGATCGGGGATCCCGAGGACCGTGGCGTGGAAGATGTTGATGAACGAGTTGGGCAGCGAGTTGGCGACGACCTGGCCGCTGCCGACGATGATCGTGTCGACACCGCGGATGATGTAGAGCATCGCCAGCGTCACGACGAGGCTGGGCACGCGCCCCACCGCGGTGATCGCACCGGTGACCAGCCCGCAGGCCAGCCCCACGCCAATGCCAACCAGGAACACGACCACGGTCGATGTCCCCGGGTGGGCCTGGAACATGTCCGCTGACACATACGCCGACAGGCCGACGACCGAGCCGACCGACAGGTCGACATTGCGCGTCAGCACGACGAAGGTCTCGCCGATCGCCACCAGCGCATAGATGACGGTGTCGGCGAGGACGAAGCGGATGTTCGAGCCGCTGAGGAAACTCGGCTGGATCAGGTACGTGACGAGCACGAACAGCGCGAGGATCACGAGGATGCCGAACGTCCGGGCTCGCAGCACCAGGTCGACGAGGCTGCGCGGATTGGCCAGCGTCCCCGCCTTCGACGCGTCCGACACGGCGTTCATCGGCTTCGGCGCGGCCGTGCTCACGAGCCGGCCTCCGTCTGGGCGGTGGGCGCCGGCTGTCCGGTGGCGGCGGCGACGATTGACTGCTCGGTGGCTTGCTCCCGTGACAGCGCTTCCGTCAGGCGACCCTCCCGCATGACCAGGACGCGGTCGGCCAGGGTGAGCACCTCGGGCAGCTCCGAGGAGATGACCAGCACGGCGACGCCCTCGGTGGCCAGCGATGAGATCAGCCGGTGCACCTCGGCCTTGGTGCCGACGTCGATCCCGCGCGTGGGCTCGTCGACGATCAGCAGGGACGGCCGCCGGGCCAGCCACTTGGCGAGCACCACCTTCTGCTGATTGCCCCCGGACAGGGACGACACCGGATTGGTGATCCGGCCGTACCTGACCTGCAGGCGCTTGGCCCACTCGGCGGCAAACCGCAGCTCGGCCCGGGGTGCGATCAGCCCGCCCCGCTGGAGCCGGTGAAGCGACGCCAGGGCGATGTTGCGCGCCGTCGACTCCTCCATGACCAGCCCCTGCTGGCGGCGGTCCTCCGGCACGAAGCCGATCCCGGCTTGCATGGCCGCACCCGGCGAGCCCTTGCGCAGCGCCGTGCCGTTGACCTGCACGGCGCCGGCGTCGTAGCGGTCGATGCCGAAGACCGCCCGCGCCACCTCGCTGCGGCCGGCGCCGACCAGTCCAGCCAGGGCCACGACCTCTCCGGCCCTGACCTCGAACGAGATGTCGAGGAACACGCCCTCACGGGTCAGGCGCTCGACCTTCAAGACGGTGTGCCCGGGCTGGTGGACCTCGTGCTCGCCGTAGACGATGTCGCGGCCGACCATCGCGCGGACGAGGTCATCCGGGGTCACGCCGGTCAGGGGACGGGAGATGATCAGCCGTCCGTCGCGCAGCACGGTGACCCGCTGACAGATGGCGAACACCTCCGCCAGCCGGTGGGAGATGAACACGATCGCGGCACCCTCTCCCCGCAGCGTCTCGACGACGGCAAACAGCCGCTCAGCCTCGACGGGGGACAGGGCCGCGGTCGGCTCATCCATGATCAGCACCCGCGCCTGGCGGGTCAGCGCCTTGGCGATCTCGACCAGCTGCTGCTCGGCGATGGAGAGGCCGCGGGCGATCCGCTCCGGGTCGATCGGCACGCCGAGGCGCTCGAACACCGCCTCGACCTCGCGGTCCATGGCCCGCGAGTCGATTCGCCGCGCGGCGCGCAGCGGCTGGCGGCCGATGAAGACGTTCTCGGCGACCGACAGGTCCGGAAATAAAGTTGGTTCCTGGTAGATGACGGCGATCCCGCGGTCGGCGGCGTCGCCGGGACCGTGGAGGAGCACATCTTCACCGCCGATGGTCAGCCGGCCCTCGTCGGGCTGGTGCACCCCGCCGAGGATCTTGACCAGCGTCGACTTGCCGGCGCCGTTCTCACCCACCAGCGCGTGTGCCTCGCCGGCGTACAAGTCGAGGGACACGTCCTGGAGGGCGTGCACCCCGGCGAACGCCTTGCTCGCGTGTGACAGTGACAAAACGGGTGCCCCCGGCGGCGCGTCGTCGGTGACTGCGTCGGTGACGGGACTGGGAGGTGAGGTCATGGGTGGGGGCGGGTGGCCCGGAGTGGGCGCCGGATCAGACAATCCGGCGCCCACACCAAGGGCTGTGGCGGTCGTTCGCTGCCTAGAAGTTGAACTGGTTGATGTTGGCTTTGTTGAACACGGTCGGCGGTCCGAGCACAACGGTGTGGTCCGAGCCGACGGTGAAGCTGCCGAGCTTCCCGGCCGTGTACGTCTGCGCCGAGGCGCCGGACAGCTTCTTTGAGGCGAGATCGACGGCGGTGTAGCCTGCCAGGTACCCGAGGTTGGCCGGGTTCCACAGCTCAAACGCCGTGACCGTGCCGTCGTCGACGAACTTCTTCATCGACAGGGGCGTGCCCAGGCCGGTCAGCTGCACCTTCCCGCGGTATTGCGGCGTGTCGAGAACACCGGCGGCGGCGAGGACGCCCACGGTCGTCGGCGAGATGATCCCGGCGAGATGCGGATAGTGCTGGAGCAGGCCGCTCGTCACCTGGGCGGCGGTCGTCGGATCGTCGTTGCCGTAGACGGTCGAGACCAGCTGCATCTTCGGGTACTTCTTGAGCTCCTGCTTCATGTAGCCGATCCAGGCGTTCTGGTTCGTCGCCGAGGCGGCCGCCGAGACGATGCCGATCTGACCCTGATCGTGGAGCTCCTTGGCGAGCAGGTCGACCTGGCTGGTGCCGATCGCCGCCGTCGACGCCTGGTTGACGAACATGCTGCGGCAGCTGGGCGCGTCTGAGTCGTAGGTCACGACGGTGATGCCGCGCGCCATCGCCTGCTTGAGCGTGGGGCACAGCGCGGTGGGATCCGTGGCCGACACGATGAGGGCATTGGCCCCCTTGGCGATCGCCGCCTGGATGGCCGGCAGCTGGGAGGCCGACGTGGCCGCCGAGCCGCTGGTCTCGGTGCCGGTCTCGCCGAGCTGTTGCAGGGCGGCCAGGGCCCCGCCGGTCTTCACGCTGTCGGCGACGGTGAAGTAGTTGTTTCCGAGGTTCTTGGGGATCACGAACACGTGGAGGCCCTTCTTCAAGCCGCCCCCGGACGCGGCCCCGGCCGCCGACGAGCTGCCACCGGCGCTCGAGGATGAGCCGGCCGACGAGGAGTTGCTCGACGATCCGCACGCGCCGACGCCGATTGCCGCCGCGACCGCGGCGATGGCTCTGATTGACCAACGAATGTGACGCTGGCGCGGTGCGCGCGCCTTCACTTCATGCATGCGACGACTCCTGTGAGCGGTTGACTGAAATGGTCATCAGCTCTGCCCGCCGGGGGCGCCGAGACGATCCGCCCGGGCGTCCCCGCCGGGGGCGCCGAGACGATCTGCCCCGGCGTCGACGTGCGGGGAGGACGCGGCACCGCGTTCCGGTGGTGTCGCGATACGTCGATGGTGTGTTGCCGGCGAAGGCCAACGAGCACTCGCCTCTCTCCCTCAGAGCAAACGAACAGAGTCGATCAAATCAGATCATCTCTTGGCCTGTCAAGGGGTCAACGCTCGCGATTGATGGCCAAACATGCGCCGCGATGGTCGGATCGGTGGAAGATTGCGTGCGATCGTTCCTGTGTGTCGGCCCAGAAAGTCCCCAATGCCCCCGGGGCCCTCCCGGCGGCCGGTGCCGCGGCGCTTCAGCCCTACTCGGGAATTGGTGCACCGTGCCCGGCGCCGGCCCGGCCGCTCCCAGGCGGCACGCCCGCCGGCAACGCGCGGAGACGCTCGAGCCCGTCGTGGACGTCGACGAACCGGGTCGTCAGGGGGGAGAGGCCGAGGCGGATGACGTCCGGGGTGCGGAAGTCGACGATGACGCCGGCATCGATCAGCCGTTGCGACAGCGTCCGGGCCTCCGGGTGCACGAGCGCGACGTGAGAGCCACGGCGATCATCGGCTCGGGGTGAGCCGACGCTCGCGCCCAGGGGCGCCAGCCACTCGTCGATCAACTCGATGGCATACCGCGTCAGGGCCACCGACTTCCCGCGGATCGCCTCGATCCCGGCCTCGCACACCACATCGATTCCCACGGCGGCCGCCGCCAGCGCCAGGATCGGCGGTGTCCCGGAGAGCATGGCGGCGATGCCCTCGGCGGCAACGAAGCCCTGTTCCATCTCAAAGGGATCACGCCGGCCCAGCCAGCCCCAGATGGGTTGGCGCAGGTGCGGCTGGTGCTCCCGGCGCACATAGACGAAGGCGGGCGCTCCCGGACCCCCGTTCAGGTACTTGTACGTGCAGCCGACGGCCAGGTCGGCGCCGTCGGCGTCGAGTCCCACCGGGACGGCGCCCGCGCTGTGGGAGAGATCCCACAGCGTCAGCGCGCCCGCGTCGTGGGCGGCCGCGGTGATCGCCGCCATGTCGAGGATCCAGGCCGAGCGATAGTCGACGTGCGTGAACGTGACCAGCGCGGTGTCCTCGCCGATGGCGTCACGGACCTGGTCGGTGGTCGGCCCGGCGTCCGGGTCGGCGTCGATCCAGCGGATCCGCATCCCCCGGTCGTGCGCCAGGCTCTCCAGCACATAGCGGTCGGTGGGGAAGTTGTTGCGGTCGGTGACGATCTCGCGCCGGTCCGGCCGGGCCGCCAGCGCCGCCCAGGCGAGCTTGTAGAAGCAGACCGTGGTCGAGTCGGCGACCGCGACCTGGCCGGGGGCGGCGCCGAGCAGCTGCGCGCCGAGCCGGTCGCCGATCGTCAGCGGCAGCTCCATCCACCCCTCGGTCCATCCGCGGATGAGGCGCTCGCCCCACTCCCGGGACACGACGTCGGCAACCCGGGCCGGGGTGTCGCGCGGCAGCCGGCCGAGCGAGTTGCCGTCCAGGTAGATCAGCTCGTCCGGGGCGACGACGAAGCGCTCGTGGAACCTCGCCAGCGGGTCGGCCGCGTCGAGCGCCTCGGCGCGCTGCCGGCTCACGTCCGCGGGACGAAGGCGAACACCCGGCTGGGGCTGCCGGTCCCGCCGACCAGGCGCAGCGGCGCGACCACCAGGAGCGCGCCGCTGATCGGCAGTCGCTCCAAATTGGCCAGCTGCGTGAGTCCCAGCTTGCCGGACCCCAGCAGGAAGTTGTGCAGCGGGAACGGCGGCTCCATCACGCCCGCCGAACCGGCGTCGATGCCCACGGTCTCGGTGCCGAAGCCGGCGATCGCCCGCTCGTCGGCCAGCCAGCGCGACGCCTCGACGTCCGGCCCGGGGGTGCGCGGGCCGTTCTCGCCGACGTTGAGGAACTCGTCCTGGTCATGGGCGCGCGCCCCCCACCCGGAGCGCAGCAGCACCCACGCGCCGTCCGGGATCCGGCCGTTCTCGGCCTCCCACGCCTCGAGGTCGGCGATCGTCAGCAGGTAGTCGCCGCCGGCCGCCTCGGTCTCGGCCGTCTTCTCGATCACGCATGCCGGCCCGACGAGCGTCTCGGCGGTGATGGAGCCGATGTCCTTCCCGTTCTTGCCCGTCACCCAGTGGATGGGCGCGTCCACGTGCGTTCCCACGTGCTCGCCGATGGTCAGCGTGTACCACGCCCACGCCGGCCCGCGGTCGTCGTACTTGGAGATTTCCTCGCGGGTCAGGCCGGGCGTGTTGGCGAACGGCGGCGGCAGCTGGATCACCGGAGTGGATTCCGACAGCGGCTGGGTGAGGTCGACGATCTCGACGGCGCCGGACGCGAGGCCCTGGAGCAGGGCGGACACCTGGCTGGCTTGGGTGCTGGACATCGTGCTTCTCCTTTGGCTGTCAGCCGGCCCGGAACGCCTCGGCGAGCCAGTCTGCGCAGATGGTGGGGTTGACCTTCGCGTCGAGGACGAGTGGCCGGGGCACGGACTCCTTCAGCCATCCGGTGACCGCGTCGAGGTCGGCGGTGCCCCGGACCGTGACCGCCTCGGCGCCCGCGGCACGGGCGATCGCCGCCAGGTCGGCGTCCGGGAACTGCACGCCGGCGACATCGTGGCCCATCGGCGCGAAGTGGTGGACCTCGGCCCCGTACGCCCGGTCGTCGTAGATCGCGACGAGCAGCTTGAGGCCCAGGCGCACGGCGGTCTCGATCTCGGCCAGCGCCATGAACGCGCCGCCGTCGCCGACGGCGGCGACGGTGGGGCGGTCCGGGCGGGCGATGGCGGCGCCGAGGGCGGTCCCCAGTCCCAGCCCCACCGCCTGGAATCCATTGGGAAACACCCAGGCCCGGGCGTCCGGCACCGACAGGAACATCGACGGGTAGCCGAGAAAGTGGCCGGAGTCGACCGCCACCGCCTTCTGCGCCGGGAGCACCCGCTCCAGCGCGATGGAGAACGTCCGCGGATCGATCCACTCCTCGGTGCCGGCGTCCTGGTAGACCTCGTCCGCCCACCGTCTGGCGGCGATCGCCTCCGCCATCTCCGGCGTCCGGCGTCCGGTCGCGCGGTGGCCGCGTCGCTCCAGCTCGGCCACGAGCAGCCGCGCCGTGGCCGCCACGTCGCCGAGGACCGCGACGTCGGCCGGGCGGTGGCGGCCGAATGCACGCGCTTCGACGTCGATCTGGGCGACGGTGGCCCCCGGCGAGATCAGGGCCCCGTGACGCGTCGTCCACGCGTTCAGCGAGGCACCGGCCGCCAGCACGACGTCGGCCTGCGCCACGAGCTCGGCGGCAAACGGGGAGGCGAATCCCCCGGAGATGCCGATCGCATACGGGCGCCCGGCGAACAGCCCGTTGGCGGGGGCGGAGGTCGCAAGCAGGGCGCCGACCCGCTCGGCCAGGCGCTCGAGCGCGTCGGCGGCCTCGGCGAGCACCGCTCCCCGGCCGGCGATGATCACCGGGCGTTGGGCGTGCTGCAGCAGATCGGCAAGCGCGCTCAGCGCCGGGGCGGGCGGGTCCGGGGTTTGCAGCGGCGGCACCGGCGGCTGGCGAGGTTCGGCGCCCTCCGGCGGTTGGGGCTGGATGTCGATCGGCAGCATCAGCACGACCGGCCGGCGCTCGATCTCGGCGCGCTGGTAGGCGCGCTGGGCGTCATCGGCGGCGGTCTGCGGGCTCGTGACCCGGTCGGCGGCGGCGCCGACGGCGTCGACAAGGCCGGGCTGGTCGATGCGGAAGTTCGAGTTCAGCGCGGCGGCCGGGGACTCCCCGGCCAGGACGAGCAGCGGGGTGCGGCTCTTGACCGCCTCGGTCAGACCGGTCATGGTGTTCGTCAGGCCCGGTCCCTGATGCACGCTGCACACGCCGACCCGGCCGCTCGCGCGGGCATAGCCATCGGCCATGCAGATGGCGCCGCCCTCGTGACGGGCAGGGTGAAACCGAGCACCCTGAGCGCACAGCGCGTTGGTGACGACGAGGTTGCCGCTGCCGATCACGCCGAACGCGTCGGCCAACCCGGTGGCGGCGATCGTCGCGCCGACGACGTCGGCGACCGACTTCAGCTGCCGGTCGGCGACCGCGCTCACAAGAGCGATCCGCTGTGCTGCGCCCGCGTCACAGGCCGGTCATCCTACTTGCGCGCCTCGGGCGACGTCCAGCGCTGTTTGCACCGGCCATCTGCGGGTGATAGACACGGTAGATGAGTTTTGAGCGCGATCCGGCCGGCTCGGAGGGGCCCGCCTCCACGGGCAGCGGGGAGCCGCTCGTCCAGCCGGCGGAACCCGGTGAGCGCAGTGCCGGCCCCCCGCCCGCTCCGCCGGCCGAGCGGCTGGACTCGCACAACATGCTGCCGCCGCGCCAGCGCCGTCGCTCCCGCCTCGAGCGCCTGCTCGTTCGCCTGATCGCCACCTGCGGCATCGTCGCCATCGGTGTGGCGATTGCCGCGATCATGGTCTCCAACAAGTCCGCGGGCTGGATCGTCGGCCTCGTCGTCTCGATCGTCAGCGTCGTGCTGGCGGCGATCCTCTGGTCCTCACGCCAGGTATAGAGAACTCCGGCTGCGGCCATCCGGGTCCCACCGAAGAGGTCGCACCCGTCAACCGAGGATCGGCCCGGCCCCGTTCCGCGCGTCCGGGGTTCCAGTGTGGGCGGACTGTTGCGGGCCGCGTGGGCTACCGTTACCCGCAGTTCGGGATCCCCCCCGGTAGCATTTCACCATAATTTAGTCAGGGTTACCGGACCGGAACCATTGGCCCCCTCACCAATCCTCACTCCAGGTCCGTCGGACCAGCGATGTCACCCAGTGCGCTGCCGGAACGGATGGGCAGCCGGGCCGAGGTCATGACGTGATGCCCGGCGCCGACCGCGAAAGCATGCTCGAGTTCCTGCGTCGCGGCGGCCAGGTGGGACGTGATCTTCTCGACGTGGACTGGGCGGCGACCCCCCTGGGGCCGATCGAGGCCTGGCCGCGGAGCCTGTCGACGGTGGTGCGCGTCCTGCTGACCTCGCGCTTTGCCATGTGGATGGCATGGGGGACGGAGCTGACGTTCCTGTGCAACGACGCCTACCGCCGCGACACGCTCGGCCGCAAGTATCCGTGGGCGCTGGGCCGTCCGGCCCGGGAGGTGTGGGCCGAGATCTGGCCAGAGATCGGCCCCCGCATCACGACCGTGATCAACACCGGCGACGCGACGTGGGATGAGTCGCTGATGCTGATCCTCGAGCGCAGCGGCTATCCCGAGGAGACCTACCACACGTTCTCCTACAGCCCCCTGCCGGACGACGACGGGCGGATCGCCGGGATGCTGTGCGTTGTCAGCGAGGAGACCAAGCGGATGATCGGCGAGCGGCGGATGGCGACGCTCAGCGAGCTGGGTTCGGTCTCCTCCGGCGTGCGCGAGGAGCCGGCATTCCTCGCCGCTGCCGCCAGGGCGCTGGCCGGCAATCCCCAGTCTCTCCCGTTCACGATCGTCTACCTGTTCGACGACCAGGGCGGCGTGTATCTCGCCGCCTCCAGCGGCATCGACGCCGGGCATCCCGGAGCTCCGGCCCAGCTGGCCGCCGATGACCCGCACCCGCTGTGGCCGCTGAGCGATCTGACCGCCGGGCGTCCGGCCCTCGTTCCGTTGACCCGCCCGGAGTTCGGCGCGCTGCCGACGGGCGCCTGGGCCGAACCGCCCGTCGAGGGCCTGCTCCTGCCGATCGCGGCGCCCGGGCATGCCCGGCCGTACGGCTTCCTCGTCATCGGCCTCAACCCCTACACGCCGCTCGACAGCGATTACCGGTCGTTCACCGAGTTGCTCGCCCAGCACCTATCGGCCGGAATCGCCGGGGCGCGCACCTACGAGGCGGAACGCCGGCGAGCCCAGCAGCTCGAGGAGCTCGATCGGGCCAAGACCGCCTTCTTCTCCAACGTGAGCCATGAGTTCCGGACTCCGCTGACGCTGATGCTGGGGCCACTCCAGGACGCTCTGACCGACGCCGAGGGGCTCGACGTCAACCGCGTGCACCTGGTCCACCGCAACGCGCTGCGGCTGCTCAAGCTGGTCAACGCGCTGCTCGACTTCTCCCGGGCCGAGGCGGGGCGCATACGCGCCGAGTTCCGGCCGACCGACATCGGCCCGCTGACCTCGGAGCTGGCCGGCATGTTTCGTGAGGCCACCGAGCGCGCCGGGCTGGAGCTCGTCGTCTCCTGCGAGACACCGGCCGAGCCGGTCTACGTGGACCGCGATCTGTGGGAGCGGATTGTGCTGAACCTGATCTCCAACGCGTTCAAGGCCACGCTCGAGGGGCAGATCACGGTCGAGCTGACCGCGGTCGACGGCGGCATCGAGCTGGCCGTGTCAGACACGGGCACGGGAGTCCCGCCGGAGGAGATCGGCCATCTGTTCCAGCGTTTCCACCACGTGCGCAGCGTTGCCCGCAGCTACGAGGGCACCGGCATCGGCCTCGCGCTGGTCAAGGAGCTGACCGAGCTGCACGGCGGCGAGGTGACGGTGATGAGCACCCTGGGCGAGGGCTCGCGCTTCACCGTGCGGATGCCCTCCGGCTCGGCGCACCTCCCGGCCGACCAGGTGCTCGAGGACAGCCTCGAGCCGGCGCCGTCGATCGCCGCGCTGTTCGTGGAGGAGGTGATGAGCTGGATCGACGAGACCGGGACGGACGGCTCGCTCGCCGAGATCGGCGAGCTGGCCGTCCGCGGCGGCTCTGACCAGGTGCGTCCGCGGGTGATCGTCGCCGACGACAACCCGGACCTGCGCAGGTATCTGACCAGCCTGCTCGCCTCCCAGTTCAACGTGGAGGCCGTCGGCGACGGCGAGGCCGCGCTGGCGATGATCCGGGAGGACCCTCCGGACCTGCTGATCAGCGACGTGATGATGCCCGGACTCGATGGCTATGCGCTGCTGGCGCGGCTGCGCGCGACTCCGGAGACGCAGGATGTCCCGGTGATCCTGCTCTCGGCGCGGGCCGGGGAGGAGGCGGCGATCGAAGGACTCGAGGCCGGCGCCGACGACTATCTGCCCAAGCCGTTCTCCGGACGGGAGCTGCTGGCGCGCGTGCGGGCCCGCATCGACCTCTCCACCCTGCGCCGGCAGGCCGCGGCCGATGTGGACGCCGTGCGCCACCGCCTGCAGCAGACCCTCGAGCAGTTGCCTGTCGGCGTCCTGCTCGCCGAGGCACCCTCGCGCCAGGTGGTGCTCGGCAACGCACAGGCCAGTGAGATCCTCGGCCACGGGATCCTGCCCCACGTCGCCCAGGGCGAGTACGACGGATACGAGCTGTTCACGCTTGATGGCCAGCGCGTCAAGCGAGACGACGGCCCCCTGGCGCGCGCCATTCGCCTGGGGGAGACGATCGAGGATCTGGACATGCTGTACCGCACCGCGGCAGGACGATTGATCACCGTGCGGATCAGCGCCTCGCCCATCCTCGACGGGAATGGTGAGATCGTCGCCGGCGTGCTCGTGTTGCAGGACGTCTCCGAGCGCGTCCGGTCCGAGCGGTTGCTGATCGCCCAGCGGGACATCCTGGCGCTGATCGCCCGCGGCGAATCGCTGGAGATCACCCTTCAGACGATCGCCCGCACCGCCGAGGACCTGTCCGAGTACGACGCCCGGTCCTCGATCCTGCTGCTCTCAGACGATGGTCGCCGGCTCGAGCACGGTGCCGCACCCAGTCTGCCCGCCGACTACAACGAGGCGATCGACGGGGTGGAGCCCGGTCCGTCGGTGGGGTCGTGCGGGACGGCCGCCCATCGGGGCGAGACCGTCGTCGTCGAGGACACGCTGTCGGATCCACTGTGGGACGACTTCCGCGACCTCGCGTCCGAGCACGGGCTCCGGACGTGTTGGTCGACGCCCATCCGCGCCGACGACGGCGACCTCGTCGGCACGTTCTCCATCTACTACGGGGAGCCGCGCGAGCCGGCGCACGAGGATCGGCGCGTCGTCGACCTGCTGGCCCGGACTGCCGGCGTGGCGATCGGCCGGGCCCGGGACGCCGAACGCCGGGCCCGGCGGCTCGCCGAGCTGCAGAGCAGCCTGCTCCCGCGGGCGCTGCCGGACGTGCCCGGCCTGGAGGCGGCGGTCAGCTTCCACCCGGCCGACCGCGGACTGGACGTCGGCGGTGACTTCTACGACCTGTTCGGGCTGCCGGACGGCGCCTGGGGCTTCGTCATCGGCGACGTCTGCGGTCACGGTGCCGAGGCCGCCGCGGTCACCGCCCTGACCCGGCACACGACCCGGGCCGTCGCTCGCCTGGAGGACCGGCCGGCCCGGGTGCTCGAGATCGTCAACGAGGAGCTGCGCCATTCCGATCACGACCGGTTCTGCACCGCCCAGTACGGCCGACTCGATCCGACGCCTGAGGGCTTCACCCTCACCCTGGCCTCCGGCGGCCATCCCGGGCCGCTCATCCGCCGGGCCTCCGGCCGGGTGGAGACGGTGCGGCCCCACGGCCCCCTGCTCGGCGTCTTCGCCGACGCGAGCTTCCCGGAGGCGCGGGCTCACCTGCACGGTGACGACATGCTCGTGCTCTACACCGACGGCCTGATCGAGCGCAACCCGCGGGTGAAGGGGGAGCGGGCCCTGCGCTCGCTGCTCGGCAAGCTGCGCCAGACCGACGTCGCCGGCCTCCTGGCCGACCTCGAGGCCCGGGCGCTGGGGTCACCGCCGGCGCGGCTGCCGGACGACGCCGCCATGCTGGTGCTGCACATCTGCCGGCCGACGCGGGCGACGCTGTCGCCGGAGCGGGTGCAGGTGGCGGCTTAGGCGTGCGCGGTGTCCTGCCGATGAGGTCCGTGTTGACACCGCAAGGAGCACCTGATGTGGGGTAGAGCACGGGGCGGGCAGCCGCCGATCAACGACCGCGCCTGGTCCGCGCACAGCAACGTGCATCCGAGTACCGGGGCCGAGCTCGTCAAGTACACGGCGCTGCCGGCTGAGACAGGCCCCATGCGCGCCCCGGACCGGCTCTCGGTCTGGCCCCTGGAGGGCGGGCAGTACGGCATCGACGCGCATTACCACGGCGCAACCGGCCGCACCCGGGCGCAGTGGCAGCAGCAACGACTGGCCGACAGCGGGATGCCCGCGACCGTGCGCCCAGAGCAGGACGGGGCGATCGTGCGGTTGGGGCCGCTGGCCCACGGCGCCGTGTGGGTGGCGTTGGAGAGCTTCCTCGGCCGGCCGGTCGGCCTGCCGGACGCGGGTGGTGGCTGACCGAGACGGGTTTGGCGGGCCGGGCAGGGTCCGGCCGGTTCCGGCTGGTCCCGGCCCACGCTGCGGCCCCGGCCCGACTCACGCCGGCGGCGGCCCGACTCGCGCCCGGCCCGGTCTCGGTTCACGCCCGCCGGTCCCGGCCACGCCCCGGCCTCGGCCCGGCTCGTCCCGGGCCCCGCCCCGGCCCCCGCCGCGGCGCACCGGATTCAGCGTGCGATTTGTGCCAGATCAGCGGCGCGGCTGACGATCTGGCACCACGTGCACGCTCAGCCCTCACTTTGCGCCAGATCATCGGGCGCCGTCATGATTTGGCGCACCATGCATGCCGCCCCGCTGGGTCGCCGCCGCGGGGCGCCCCCTCACCCCGGTGGACCCTCTAGGTCGCCGGGGCGGACCCCGGCGCCGGCTTCCCGCCGTGCTTGAGGTGGGCGTCGAAGAACGTCAGGATCCGCCGCCACGAGTCCTCGGCCGACGGATGGTGGTAGTTCATGGCGACGAACTTGAGGACCGGGTTGAACAGCGGACCGGCGTTGATGCGGTTCATGAAGGCGTGACCGGCGTTGGGGTACTCCTTGACGTCGTGCTCGACGCCGAGCGTCTGCAGCGCGCTGTCCAGCTTCGCCGCCCGGCCGCGCAGGCTGCGGTCCCGTCGCCCGTAGCTGGCGACGATCGGACAGGTGTCGGCGAGGCGCTGCACGGCGTCGTCCGGCACCTCGCCGTAGTTGACGGACGCGGCGGCGAAGTCATAGCGCGACGCGGACAGCAGGGCGAACCCGCCCCCCATGCAGAAGCCGATGATCCCGATCGTCCCCGTGCAGTCCGCGCGCTCGGCCAGCCAGTGGCGCGCGGCCTCGATGTCCTCGTAGGCCTCGCCGCTGCCGGACCGCGACGCCCGCAGCGTCGCCATCACGCACTTGGGGCCGCGGCCTGAGTACAGATCCGGGGCGAACGCCAGGTAGCCGGCGGCGGCGAGCTTATCGGTCTGCTCCCGGATGTCGTCGCTGAGCCCGACCACGTCCATGACCACGACGACCCCCGGCCACGGGCCCTCGCCGATGGGGACCGCCAGGTGGGCTTTCAGCTCTCGGGTCTCGGCGGGGTGGTAGGTCAGGTCGGGCATCGAGAGCTCCTTGTGTCCGGGGGCGGCGCCGTCGTGGCGCGTCAGAACCTACGCCGGCGGCGGCTCGAGTCCCTCCTCGCGGGCCAGCGATGCGCCGATCCGCGACGCCAGCCTGGGCGTGAGGATCACGATCGCCAGTCCGACGACCAGCCAGATGCCCACCACGAGCGGGAAGTGGTTGTACGGGAAGCTCACGCCGACGACGTTCTTGTAGATCGTGTACCCCAGGAAAACGATGCCCAACACGGGCAGGACGATCTCGTACAGCGGGGCCCGGCGCGCCCGGATGAACAGGTGGTTGATGGCGCCGAGGTTGGTGACGATGTAGGCCACGAGCAGGCTGAGCACCCCGAGGGTCCCCGGATAGAAGAACGCGTTCACGGCCGAGACGCCGACGATCCGCTGCACGATGATCGCCCCGACGCCGATGACGAGCACGACCGCCAGCGCGCCGGCGGGGGCACCGGTGCGGGTCGAGGCGCGGCCGAGCACGCGCTCGAGCGACGTGTCGCGGCTCAGGGCGAACAGGATCCGCCCACCGGCCGCCGCCGCCCCCAGGCCTGACGCGAAGGCGCTGACCGTCGCGCCGGCATTGATCAGATCCGACATCCAGGAGCCGACGTAGCTGTGGGCGAGCTGGCCGAGCGGCCCGGTGGAGGCGGCGAACGCCTTGGCACCCGAGGCGGTGGCGCCGAATCCCCATGTCTGCACCAGGATGCACAGGATGTAGAAGATCCCGGCGCCAAGGACCGCGCCCCGGATCGCCCGCGGGATCTCGCGGCGGGGGTTGTCGGTCTCCTCACCGAGCGCAGCCGCTCCCTCAAAGCCGGCGAACGAGAGAAAGCCGAACACGGCGGCACTCGCGATCGCCGAGAACGAGGTGCCGGACGGGATCTTGAACGCGTCAAGGGTGACCGTCTGGTGGTTGGGCGATGACCCGGCGATGAGCTTGACGAGGATCACCACCATCAGGATGAGGATCAGCATCACCGAGATGCCCTCGCAGCCGAGCAGCGACCGGGTGGCAACCCGGATGTCACCGAAGGCCAGGAAGGCGATGATCACGGCCGCGACGGCGGCGATGACCATGTAGTCGGCGCCCTTCCAGATGCCGGTGCCCTGGAAGAAGTCCACGCCGAACGTGCCCGCCTCGGCCGTGCTCGCGCAGGTGAACGCCAGGTAGGTCCCCAGCAGCGCCCAGCCGGAGAAGAACCCGGCGCGGGGGCCGAGCGTCACCCCGGAGAACGCGAACACCGATCCGGCGTGGCTGAAGTACCGGCTGAGGCGGATGAACGCGTAGGCGACGAGCAGGACGCCGATCGTCGCGAAGATGAACGCCAGGGGCACGGCGCGGCCGATCAGGCCGGCGGG
>DASZMK010000064.1:0-2831 GCA_035551855.1 Solirubrobacteraceae bacterium | reverse complement strand
CCTGCTCCTCCTCGTCGGATCCGCGCTGGCGATCGCCGCCTGCGGCTCCTCGAGCCCGGTCGGGGCCGCTGGGAGCTCCGGATCGCACGCGCTCGCATACGTGGACTGCATGCGGAGCCATGGCGTGTCGAACTTGCCGGACCCGGGACCTGAAGGCGGCATCCAGCTCCCACTCGGGATCAGCCCGTCGTCGCCGGCGTTCACGGCCGCAGAGGCCAAGTGCGCAAAGCTCATGCCGGCGGGGAGGTCCGGCGGGCTCGGGACTCCGTCGGCACAGGACATCGAACAGATGCTGGCGCTATCGAAGTGCATGCGCGCCCACGGCGTCAGCGGCTTCCCGGACCCGACGCTTGGGCCCCCGCCGTCGGACCCGCGGCAGTTCTCGATCGCGATCGGCCGCAGCGGTCTGACCCTGCTCGTGCCGAAGACGATCAACGTCACCTCGCCCGCGTTCAAGCAGGCCGCGACCACCTGTCGGTTCGGCGCGCTGCTTCCCACAGGCCAGCGGACGCCTGCCGCTTAGCCTCGATCCACCGGCTAAGCAGCGCGGGCACGGCCTACTCACGGCTTGGCTTGGTCGCCTCCTCCGACGCGATCGCGGTGGCCACGTCGCGCGGGTAGGTCCGCCGGGCGCGGAAGGTCAGAAGACCACCGAGGACCAGGGTCACTGAGAGGATCAGCAACGCGAGGTGAAGGCCGCTGGCGCTGGCGCCGGCCCCGAAGCCGTAATGCCCGCTCGTCGCGGCGCCGTGGTCTAACGCATCGGCCAGTGCGCCGAAGACGACGGGCGCGGTGGCCACCATCAGCCGGCGCAGGAACGTCCGCACGGCTTCGGCTCGGCCCCACAAGCGGTGGTGCATGATGTCGAGCCGGGCGGCGTCCAGCGCGGGGTTGCGGGCGGCAAATGCCGCCGAGGCGGCGATCAGGAGGGGCAGCGTCCAGATCAGCGACCGGCCGAGCAGCGCGGGGACGAGCAGCCCGGTGGCGATCACGAAGCTCCACCCGCCAACCGTGATCCGGCCGTTGACGTCGCCCCGGGCGAGCAGGCGGTCGGCCAGCCCTCCGCCGGCCAGCACGCCGACGAGACCGCCGAGCCCGAGCGCGCCGAGGACAAGCGTGGATGTGCCCTGGCCCAGTCCGTAGTGGTGGCGGACGTAGACCTGACCGAAGGTCTCGATGCCCGTCAGGTAGAAGTAGCCGAGCGCCGAAGTGACGACCAGGATCAGGTTTGTGCGCACGCGCAGCACGTACTTCGTCGCCTCCCACAGGCTGAGACGGGCCGGATCGCCGCGCAGCACAAGCTCCTCGTGGGGGTCCACGGGCAGGCGCTTGACCTTCTTCTGAGCAACCGTGAGCTCAGGTCCTTCCCCCGCCGGCGGCGTTTCGGCCGGGTCGTCGGGATCGACGAACCTGGTCGCGCCGCGCTTGAGCCGGCCCGTCCCCCCCCTTGCCGGCTCTGGCAACTTCCGCCAGAGCAGATACGCCAGCGCGAGGCTCGGCAGGGCGAGGACGACGAACCCAGCGCGCCAGGTGAGCACGCTGGCGATCTCGCCTGCCACGATGAATCCAATGCCCGCCCCCAGGAGCTCGCCGGAGAGGATGATGCCGTAGACGCGGCCGCGCTCCCGGACCGGGAAGTAGTCCCCGATCAGGGACGAGACAGTCGGACCGGCGGTTGCGTTGGCCGCGCCGAGCGCGAGCCGTGTCAGCAGGAGCACCGCGAACGACGGCGACGCGGCACTGGCAGCCATGGCGATGCCCCAGATAACAATGCTTGACGTCAGTAGCCTCATCCGGCACGCGCGGTCGGTCAACACCCCGACGGGCACCGTCGCCACCGCAGCGACCACGGAGGGCACCGAGGCGAGCACGCCGAGCTCGGTGTTGGAGATGCGCAGGGCGGTCTCGAGCTTGCTCGCGATCGCGCCGATCATCGACACGTCAGCGGTGTCTAGGGCCAGCACGCCGGCGAACAGGATCAGGACCCGCGCGCGCAGGGGCCCGCCGGCCGCGTCCAACCACCAGCCCCAGAGCCGCCCTCCGGTGCTCGAGATCGTCAACCCGCGCGCGGCGCCAGCCAGCGATCTCGGAAGGTGCCCGCCGGTATCACCCACGGCCGTCGTGGCCTGCCTCGAGCTGGTGTCGATCCTCTGAGGCCTTCGCCATCCGGCGCAGGAAGAACAGGCTTGCGAACGTCGCCGCGGCGCAGACGATCCACATCGCCTGAAAGCCCTGGGTGGCCTTGAACAGGTCAAGCCGGGTGGTCCAGATCAGCGCCCCGGCGAGCACCGGGCCGAGGACGATGCCCACCCCGCGCGAGACGCTGTAGAAACCGGTCAGCGCCCCGTGCTCGTCCTCGGGCATCAGCGGCATCAGCAGCGCGTAGGCCATCGTCATTACGGTGCCCCCACCAAGCGCGATGAACGGGATCGCCGCCGCGATCACCGGACGGCTCGTGGTGAAGATCGGCACTAGATAACCGCTCCCGTAAGCGAGCAGCGCGATCGTCACGATCCGGATCCGCCCGTACCTGTCCCCCAGCTTCCCCGAACCGGCGGCGCCGACCAGGATCACGAGGGACACAGCGCCGACGATCAGCGATGCCGTGCTGAGGCTGTAGCTCAGCCCCAGCGTCAGGTACAGGATGATGAACGCCTTCAGCGCCGACAGCGTCGTCTCCCACAGAGCGTTGGCGAAGAAATAGGCGCGCAACGCCGGGTGTCGCTTCATCAGACGGGGTAGCCGGCGCGCAACCTGACCGGGGCCTTCGGCGCGCTGCTGATCTTGGTGGGGGATGCCGCGGCGGAGAATCAGCAGCACAAAGCCGCCGA
>DASZMK010000063.1:0-32726 GCA_035551855.1 Solirubrobacteraceae bacterium | reverse complement strand
GATGACGCCGAAGGCGGCGCCCGCCGACAGCGTGTTCATGACCGCCGCCGTCAGCGGGATGGCCAGGCTGCGGAACACCGCCAGCAGCAACAGGAAGCTGAGCGCCACGACGATGCCGATGAACAGCGGCATCTTGCGCGTCAGCACCTGGCTGAAGTCGGCGAATACCGCCGTCGTGCCTCCGACGAGCACGTGCAGCCCTGTCCCGTGTGTGGCCGGGGGCAACACCTGAGTGCGCACGCGGGTGAGCAGGTCCGATGTCTCCGCGGCCTGCGGCGACCACTTCGGATAGACGTTCGCCACCGCGACCGTCGGCCGTCCGGAGCCCGTGGCGATGATCCGCACGGGGGTGGAGCCGACGACGCCGGGGGTGCGGGCGACGGCCTGCTCAGCCCGGCCGAACGCCGCGGCCTGCCCGGGGTCCTCGATCTGGGCCACCATCTCGAGCGGCCCGTTGTAGCCGGGGCCGAACCCCGTCGCCAGCAGGTCATAGGCCCTGCGTGTGGTGGTGTTCGCCGAATCGGTGCCGGCGTCCGCCGAGCCCAGCCGCATCGAGAAGAACGGGACGGCGATCACGATCATCACCAGGGCGGCGACGGCGGCGAACGCAACCGGGCGGCGCCGCATCGCCTCCGCCCAGCGCGCCCAGCCGCGCGACTCGTGGTCCTGGCTGAACTTCCGGTCCCGGATCGCGCGCCGCTCCCGCCGGCGCGGCACCAGTCCGCCGAGCAAGCCCAGGAGCGCCGGGAGCAGCGTCACCGCGGCGACCACGGTGAAGGCCACCGTGACCGCGCCGGCGACGGCAACGCCGTAGAGGAAGGTGACGCCCAGGGCGAACATCCCCAACAGCGCGATGCACACGATGAGGCCGGCGAACAGCACGGCACGCCCGGAGGTGTCGACCGCTTCGACGACCGCGGCCTCGCGGGTGGCGCCGCGACGGAGCGCCTGCTGGTAGCGGGTCACGATGAACAGGGCGTAGTCGACGCCGACGCCGAGACCGAACAGCAGCGCCAGCTGATTGGAGAAGGTGGCGATGTTCAGGACGTGCGAGAGCAGTCCGACGACCGCGATCCCGGAGCCGAGCGACACGCCGGCGGTGATCAGCGGCAATGCCATCGCCATCAGCGAGCCGAAGACGACGAACAGGACGATGCCGGCCGCAAGGAAGCCGAAGATCAGGCTCGAGGACTGGTTGGTGGGGTTGCCGGCCTCGGCGATGTTGCCCTCGGCCTCGAACTGGACGCCATGCCCGGACGCCGACGTGATGGTGGTGTCGAACCGCTGCGCCTGGGCCGAGCTGATCCGGTTGTGGTTGGCGGCGCTGTCGAAGGTCACGTCTGCGAAGGCCACCCTGCCGTTCGGCGCGACCTGCTTGGCCGTCTGCGGCGTGTACGGCGACGTGACGCTGCCGACGTGCGGCAGCCGGGCGATCTGGGCGAAGAGCTGCTCGGCCCGGGCCCGCACCGCCGGGTCGGTGACCTTCCCCCGTGACACGGCGATCACGAGCTGGTCGGTCTCGCCGGATGCACGCGGGTTGGCGCGCTGCAGCAACTGGATGGCCTCGAAGCTGCCCGTCTTGGGCAGCTTGAAGTTGTCGGTGTACGCGCTGCCGGCGGCCGAGTGGATCACGTTGAGGGCGACGAGCGCCGCGATCCAGGCGAGGACGGTCAGGAGGCAGTGCCGGAAGCACCAGGTGGCGAGTTTTCTCATGGTGGGGTCAACCTCGTTCGATCTCAGTGCGCGCCGCAGCGTGCGTGCACGCCGAGGCCGCCGTAAGTGGCGGGAGGCCGAGATCGGCCATGACAAACGTCACGCCGTCGCGGAGTCGCCCCGGTCGGCGTGCTATTGAACACCGGATCTCTGACACTTGCCTGAACTTTCAAAGGACGTCGGATTGACGGCGGCGCGGACTCCCCGGCGCGCAAGCGCCGGCATCCTCATGTATCGGCAGCCGGACGGGAGGCTGGAGGTGCTGCTCGTGCACCCGGGCGGCCCGGTGTGGGCGCGCCGGGACGAGGGGGCATGGTCGATCCCCAAGGGCGAGTACGAGGACGGCGAGGAGCCGCTGGCCGCCGCGCACCGAGAGTTTGCGGAGGAACTGGGATCGGCTCCGCCGGACGGCGAGATGGTCGATCTGGGGGAGATCCGGCAGAAGTCCGGCAAGCGCGTCCGGGCGTGGGCGCTGGCCGGCGACCTTGAGACCGAGGGTACGCAGAGCAACACGTTCACGATGGAATGGCCCCCGCGCTCCGGCCGGACGGCCGAGTTCCCGGAGGTCGACCGCGCCGAGTGGATGCCCGTGGAGCGGGCGCGCGAGCGGATCAACCCCGCGCAGGTGGCGCTGCTCGACCGCCTCGAGCAGCTGGTGCGCGCGCAGCCGCCCATAGACGCGTGACTCCGTCGCAGAACATCAGCCCCACCGCCCATTACACCGGCGAGGTCTGGCGCCGCAACGGCCTGTCGCACCCGTGGCTGGCGACCGGCGAGGGGTGGGCGATGTTCGAGTCCCTGCATCCGCTGATGAGCATCAGCCACGCCCTCGGCGGTCCGTCGCTCGAGACCTACCTGGTGGCGCGCCACCTGGCGATCGACGCGATCCTGGAGCGGGCGATCGAGCGCCGCGGGGTCAGCCAGGTGGTCGAGGTCGCGGCCGGGATGTCACCGCGGGGCTGGCGCTTTGCCAACCGCTACGGCGACCGCCTGACGTACGTCGAGGGTGATCTGCCGGATATGGCGGAGCGCAAGCGCCGCGCCCTCAGGCGGATCGGATCACTGTCCGCCCACCACCGGGTGGAGGATCTCGACGCACTGAGTGAGGACGGCCCGCAGAGCCTGGCCGCGATCGCCGAGGACCTGGACCCGGACCGAGGGGTGGCGATCATCACCGAGGGACTGCTCGCCTACCTGCCGTCGGACGCCGTCCTGCGCCTGTGGGAGCGGTTCGCGGGGACGCTCGCCGCGTTCCCGGCCGGGCATTACATCTCCGACCTGCATCTGGGCAGCGTCACGAGCACACTCGTGCGCGTGTTCCGGCTCGGGCTGTCGGCGTTCGTGCGCGGGCCGGTGTATCTGCACTTCGACGAGGCCGCCGACGCCGAGGAGCAGCTGCGGACCTGCGGCTTTGCGACGGCGTCGGTCCGGCCCGCCGCGCGCCTGGCCGAGCTCCCGCCGCAGAGCCGAGGGTCAATGGCGCATATACTTGAGGCATCAATCGAATGATCTCCGCCACCCTCTATTCCGATCCCGCCTGCCCCTGGGCCTACTCCGAGAGCCCGGCGCTGCGGGTGATCGAGTGGCGCTACGGCGACCAGCTCGACTGGAACCTGGTGCTCATCGGTCTGACCGAGAGCGCGTCCCAGTACACCGCCCGCGGCTACACGCCGCTGCGCGGCGCGCTGGGGCAGCTGATGTTCCGCCGGTACGGGATGCCGTTCTCACCGGAGCCCAAGGCCCGGCTGAGCGCCACCGCCCGCGCCTGCCGCGCCGTGATCGCCGCCCGGCTCGCCGATCCGGGCAGCGAATGGGCGGCCTTCCGGGCGATCCAGCTCGCCAATTTCACGACGCCGCTCGTGCTCGAGGACGACGACGGTCTGCGCGACGCGCTGCGCGGGGTGCCCGGGGTCGAGGCCGACGCGCTCATCGCCGGGCTTGATTCCCCGCAGGTCACCGAGGCCTACGAGGCCGACAAGGCGCAGACCCGCACCGCCGCCGGCTCGGCCGCCGAGCTCCAGGGCAAGACCGCGACGACCGACGGCCCGGTCCGGTTCACGGCTCCGTCGGTCGTGTTCCAGTCGAACGGCACGGCGCTCGTGGCGGGCGGCTTTCAGCCCGTCGAGGCCTACGACATCCTGATCGCCAACCTCGATCCGGAATTGACCCGCCAGGAGCCGCCGGAGGACCCGGCGCCGCTGCTCGAGCACTTCCCCGGCGGTCTGACCACCCAGGAGGTGGCCGCCCTGATGACCCGCGGAAACGATCCCGTCGACCGCCCGGCGGCCGAGGCGGCACTGCTCGAGCTCGTTGCCGACGGGCGCGCCGTGCGACGGCCGCTGGGCGACGACGCCCTGTGGCGCGCCGCCTGACCGCCTGCCGCGGCAGCGCGCGCCGCGGACGGAGGCGACGGCAATGACGGGGGATGGACGCGGGTCCTCAGACCCAGGCGACCCGGAGCGGCAGCGTCTCGAGGCCGTAGATCCCCGACGACGTGCCGAACGAGTGCTGACCGGCGAGCTCCAGGCTCTCGACGCGACGCGCCAGGGCGATGAGCGCCTCCTGCATCTCGGCCCGGGCCAGGCTGGCGCCGACGCAGTAGCCGGCACAGCGCCTCCCACTGGTCCGGGTGCAGGGCGAGCAGCCGGACGGCATGGGCCAGCTGGCTATGGCTGGTGTCGACGCCGCCGACGAGGACGTTGAGGACGAGGTTGCAGCCGGCGGTGATCATTCTCCGTTGCGGTTGATGATGTTGCGGACGATCTCCTCGTGCAGCGGCCCGTCGGTATGCCGAACAGCTCGGCGATCATCAGGCCGGGGAACACGGCGTCCCGGGTGCGCAGGAAGAATTCAGCCGGCGCCCGCTCGAGCACGATGAAGCCGAACGGGCAGGCGGCCAGCCAGCCGTCGTGGCCCCGACGGCCGCCATCGCCTCGCGGTAGCGCCCGCCGCGCAGCGCGGCGTCGGTGTGGTCGAAGTGGGGGAGGTCGAGCTCGGTGGCCAGGGGCATGGCGGCAGCTCAGATCCAGGGGTTGGCGGCCAGTTCCCGGGCGACGGCCTCGGTGACGGTCAGCGCCTGGCGCACGGTGCGGTAGTCGATGTTCTCCGGCGTGTCGCTCATCAGGTGGTAGTTGGACAGGAGCTTGTGGCGGTTCATCGACGCCAGCGTGGCCGTCGGATACCCGGCTCGGTGCGGGACGACGGCGTCGGTGGACGTCCGCGCCCGCAGCCCTCGGCGCAACGGGACGCCCGCGGCGGCGGCGGCCCGCGCGACGAGATCGCGGAAGCGCCCGTCGTGGTAGTCCTCCATGACCACCGGCCCTTCGCCTTCGAGCATCATCAGCCGCGGGGATCCGACCGTCTCCAGGTTCAGGAACCACGTCCGGTCGCGGTCGAGGGCCGGGAAGTGGCGGCGGGCAAAGCCGTGGATCCCACCCTGGATGACCTCCTCGGCGCCGCACGAGGCGAGGAGCACGTGCAGACCGTCGACCGGCCGTTCGCGCAGGCGCTCAGCCAGCGCCACGAGAACGGCGACGCCCGTCAGGTTGTCGTTGGCGCCCGGCACGATCGGACTCGTCGCGACGTCGTGAAAGATCGCGGCGCCGATCGCCGAGCCGGCCACGCCGCCGGCGAGCATCCCGCGCCGGTGGCGCAGCGCGCCCCAGGCCACGAGCCCGGGCGCGGCGAGCAGCGCCCACCACAGCGGGATGGAGGTGTCGATGCGCTCGATGATCCCGGGGAAGCGCTCGCCCAGCCACGTCTGGAGGCCGGCATCGAAGATCTTGCCCGTCGGCGCCGCGTCATGGTGGGCGAGCACGACGAGGGTGCGCGGCGCGTGCCGCGACCCGCAGCTCGCCACCACGTTCCAGGTCGTCCGCGGCGAGGACGTGAGGCGGCGAAACAGCCGCGGCCCGTTGGAGACGTCGTCGGCGATGGCGCCGGCGGCAGCGGCGGCCAGGGCCCCGGCTGGCGCACGGAGGCGGCGGCTCGCCAGCGCGGCCACGCCGGCGACTCCGGAGGCGAGCGCCAGCGTCCGCATGTTCGCGGCGTACCCGTCGAGGAACTCCTCGTCCTCGATCTGCGCCGAGCACCCTGCGGCGCGCACGCGTTCCTCGATCCAGACCGCCGCCCGGCGTTCGTCCTCTGAGCCCGCGGCCCGCTCCAACGGCGCGAGTGTCTCGATCACCGACCGAAGCGTCCCCTCGGCCGGATCGCCCGGCGCCACGTCAGGCGGCCTGGACGTTCTCGAAGATCGCGGCGAGCCCCTGGCCCCCGCCGATGCACATCGTCTCGAGGCCGTAGCGACCGCCGCGACGGCGCAGCTCGCGGACCAGCGTGGCCAGGATCCGGCCGCCGGTGGCGCCGATGGGGTGTCCCAGGGAGATCCCGGAGCCGTTGACGTTGACGCGCGCCATCCCGTCCGGCAGCCTCCACTCCCGCAGGACGGCCAGCGTCTGAGCGGCGAACGCCTCGTTGAGCTCTATCAGGTCCATCTGGTCCATCGACAGGCCGGCGCGTTGCAGCGCCTTGGCGGTCGAGGGCACCGGACCGATCCCCATCGTCCTGGGCGGCACGCCGGCGACCGCCCAGCTGACGAGCCGGGCCATCGGCTCGAGTCCGAGCTCGTCCGCGCGCTCGGCATGAGTGACGATGCAGACAGCGGCACCGTCGTTCTGGCCGCTGGCGTTGCCGGCGGTGACCGTCGCCTCCGGATCCTTGCGGGCCATGACCGGACGGAGGCCCGCCAGGCTCTCCAGCGTCGTGTCGGCGCGGGGGTGCTCATCGCGATCGATCATGCGGGTGCCGGCCTTGCGCTCCCTGACCTCGACGGGGACGATCTCCTCCGGGAAGATGCTCTCCTGTGCGGCGATCGCCCGCTGGTGGGAGCGCACCGCGAGCTCGTCCTGCTCCTCACGGGGGATCGCGTACTCCCGGCGGAGGTTCTCCGCCGTCTCGATCATCCCGCCGGGCACGGGATGGTTCTCACCGCCGGCGGTGACGCGACCGCGCACCAGCCGGTCCTCCAGCATCGCGCCCCCGGAGCGCGCGCCCCAGCGGAGCGTCGTGGAGTACAGCTCGGCCTGGCTCATGCTCTCGGCCCCGCCGGCGATGATGACGTCGGCCGCGCCGGTCTGGACCATCATCGCGGCGTCGAGGATGGCCTGGAGGCCGGAGCCGCAGCGCCGGTCGACCTGCAGCCCGGGCACCTCGACCGGGAGCCCGGCGTCAAGGGCGGCGACCCGGCCGAGCGCCGGGGCCTCGCCGTTGGCGTAGCCTTGGCCGAGCAGGACGTCGTCGATCTGATCCGGCGGGACCCGGGTCCGTCCCAGGACCGCCTTGATGACGGTCGTGGCCAGCTCGGTCACGGGCACGTCCCGGAACATCCCGCCGAAGCGTCCGACCGGGGTTCGCACCGGCTCGCAGATCAGGGCCTCACGCATGCGCGGCAGCTTACGTCAGTCAGAGATGGCGACGTGCCCTGGCTGGGCCTCGACCCGCGCCAGCCAGTCGCGGACGGCGGGCAGCGACTGCAGCGAGAAGCCGCCCTCGGGCGCGACGTGGGTGTAGGCGTAGAGGGCGATGTCGGCGACCGTGTACCGGTCGTCGACCAGGAACGAGCGGTCGGAGAGGTGGGTCTCGAGCGCCTGCAGCGCGCGGTCACCGGAGCGCCGCTTGGCCTCCAGCTCCGCCGGCGGCGGGTGGATGTCCGCCAGCTCCCAGAAGCGCAGGACGGCGATGTTCGGCTCGTGGTCGTACTGCTCGAAGAACAGCCACTGGAGCACCTGTGCGCGCTGGAACACGTCGGCGGGCAGGAAGTCGGTGCCCTCGGCGAAGTAGAACAGGATCGCGTTGGACTCGGCCAGCACCCGCCCGTCGTCGAGGATGAGCGTCGGGACCCGGAGCGCGGGGTTGAGGCCGCCGAGCACCTCAGGGCGGTCGGAGCGATCGAACACGCTGACCTCACGCCGCTCATAGCCGATGCCCAGTTGGGCGAGCAGGAGCCGGACCTTGTAGCAGTTGCCGGAGACCGCCGAGTCGTACAGGAGCATCGCGCCGGCAAGTTACTAGGAACGGGAACCACTACGCTCGGGCGATGGCCGAGGCCACCGGCGCTGTCGAATCGACGGAGACGGACGGCGCCGGGGACGGCCCGGCCGGCGAGCGGCCCGGTGCACCGCGGCCGCCCGCCCACGCGTTCGCCGTCCGGCTGATCGCCTCCGTCGTCGGCGGCGCGAGCCTCGGCACCGAGATCGCCGCCGCCCGGCTGCTGGCCCCGTACTTCGGCGCCTCGACGATCATCTGGGCCAACACCATTGCGACGGTCCTGGTGGCGCTCTCGGCTGGGTACGCGCTGGGCGGACGCCTGGCCGACCGCCGCGCCGATCTGCGTGGCCTGTGCCTCGTCGTGCTCGTGGCCTCGGTCCTGCTGGCGATGGTGCCGTTCGTCGCCGATCCGTTCCTGCGGCTGTCGGTCAACGCGCTCGGATCGCTGTCGGTCGGTGGTTTCCTCGGCTCTCTGGTGGCCGTGCTGGTGCTGGTCGCGGTGCCCGTGATGCTGCTCGGAGCCGTCGCCCCGTACGCGAGCCGGCTCAGCGTGCGGCGCGTGGCGGAGACGGGGCGGACGATCGGGAACCTGTACGCCATCTCGACCGTGGGATCGCTCGTCGGCACGTTCCTGGCGGCGCTGCTGCTCATCCCCACCATCGGCACCCACCGCACGTTCATCGTCTTCGCCCTGTCGCTGGCGCTGGTCGCGGCGGCGGGCGTCGGCTCCTGGCGCGTCTGGGTGGTGCCGGTCGTCGTGGGGGCATCGCTGGCGATCCCGCCGGCGGCGATCGGCGCCGGAGTCGCCGGCGGCCGGGTGATCCTCTCGACCGAGACCCAGTATCAGTACGCCCGGGTCGTCCAGTTCCGGGACGGGGTGCGGTGGCTTCAGCTCAACGAGGGCGTCGCCGTCCACTCGCTGTACCGGCCGGGAACCTTCCTGACCAACGGCTACTGGGATGACTTCCTCGTCCTGCCGTTCGCGGGTCGCGTGGCGCAGACGGCGTCACCCGGTCCGCCGCGCCGGATCGCCATCCTCGGCGATGCCGCAGGCACGGTGGCGCGCGCCTACGGCCACTTCTATCCCTCGACCCGCGTCGACGCCGTCGAGCTCGACGGGGCGCTGACGACGATCGGCAGGCACTACTTCCACCTGTCCGGTCCGCGGCTGCACCTGTACACGGCGGACGCCCGGCCGTGGCTGGAGGCGAGCCACGTCCGCTACGACTCGATCTTCCTCGACGCCTACCGGCAGCCGTACATCCCGTTCTACCTGATCACCCACGAGTTCTTCGCGCTCGCCCGCGCCCACCTGCAGGCCGGCGGGACGTTCATCGTCAACGTCGGCCACCTGCCGAACTCCGCGGCTCTGGAGAAGGTGGTGTCGGCGACGCTGCGTTCGGCGTTCCCCTACGTGATGCGCGACCCCGTCAGCGCCGACAACTCACTGCTCATCGCCTCCTCGCGGCCGCTGTCGCCGGCCAACATGATCGCCGCCAACCAGCGGGTCCCGGTCGCACTCCAGGGGCTGCTGGCCTCGGTGTCCGGCCGGCTTGCGCCGTCGCTGACGGGTGGCCCGGTCTACACCGACGACCTGGCGCCGGTGGAGTGGCTCACCGACCTCTCGATCCTGCGCTACGCCGCCGGCAACCGGTAGACCGCCGACGCGGTGACCCTCCACCTGACCCCGCGGCGGGTCGCCGGGGCTCGTGCGGCCGCCCCGAGGCGAAAAAACGGCAGCCAACGAACAGAGCACGAACGCGCGGGGCAGGCGAAGCGCCCCTGGCGACGTGCACAACGCGCCAAATCTCCCACCGCCCAGTCGATCTGGCGCAAAATCGAGGCGCAGCCTGCGGTCTGTGCCAAGTCGCCAGACGGAACCGGCGTTTGTCGCCTGATGGACGGCGAGATCCGGTGCATCGCCGTCCGCGGACGCCGATGCGGGCCAACCGCCGGATCCGGGCGCAACCGGCCGGAGCCGGGTGTGCCGGTCAGGCGGCGGCCGCGGCCTCCGTCTGCCCCTCGCCGGCGCCGGTGCCGGCGGCCGGGGCCGGGGCCGGGGGACCCTCCTGCACGACGCGGACCCCGCTCTTGGGCGCCAGCGTGATCACACGGAACTGAACCTTCGCGGGCTTGCGGTCAGCGGCGAACAGCCTCGCCCGCTCGAGCACCCGCCTCACGACGACCCGCATCTCGGTCAGGGCGAAGCTCGCGCCCAGGCAGCGGCGCGTCCCGCCGCCGAACGGCAGCCAGGTGTAGGTGTCCGGCGCATCGGAACCGAGGAACCGCTCCGGCCGGAACTCGTCCGGCTGCGGGTACAGATCGGCGCGCCGGTGCATCGTCCGGATCGACGGGTTGATCTCCATCCCCACCGGGACCTCGTAGCCGTTGAGCCGGAACGGGCGCTCCTGGACGACGCGGCCGACGCCGGGGATGACGGTGCGCACCCGCAGCGCCTCCTTGACGACCGCGTCCAGATAGGCGTCGTCGAGCGCCCGGGCCCGGTCCAGGACGCGAGGGTTGTGCAGCAGCAGATCCAATGTCCAGGCCAGTCCGGTGGCCGTCGTCTCATGGCCGGCGAGCAGCAGCGTCAGCAGCTCGTCGCGGACCTCGCGGTCGGACAGGACCTCCCCCTGCTCGTCCTGGGCCAGCAGCAGCGCGGAGAAGATGTCATCGCGTTCGGCGAGGTCCGGCTGCGACCGGCGGCGGGCAATCTCGGCGTAGAGCAGCTCGTCGACCGCCGCCTGGCGGGCCTGGAACGCCCGCGCCGACCGGCGCCGGCTGCCGCGGATGACCGCCGACAGGATCACCATGCCGCGGGGGCGGGCCAGCGGGTCGATCATCGCCCGGATCCGCCGGCGCAGCTCGTCCTGCCCCGGTCCGCGGTCGTAGCCGAACACGGCCTTGAGCATCACGTTCAGCGTCACCGCCTGCATG
This sequence comes from Solirubrobacteraceae bacterium, assembly GCA_035551855.1. Classification (GTDB taxonomy): domain Bacteria; phylum Actinomycetota; class Thermoleophilia; order Solirubrobacterales; family Solirubrobacteraceae; genus Palsa-465. Next base: position 22,031 of record DASZMK010000063.1, on the reverse strand, counting down.
CTCGGCAGCAGCTGGAACGGCTCTCCCACCGGCCAGGAGTCGATCTCGGCGTCGGTGCAGTCCCGCATCGTCTGGACGTGGGCGAGCATCTGGCGCCCGTGAAAGGGCGGAAGCAGCAGCCGGCGGTGGCGCAGATGCTCGGAGCCGTCGAGCAGGAGCACCGAGCGGTCGCCCAGGATCGGCCCCAGCAGCGCGTTGGCCTTGCCGGCGTGCAGCTGGTCATGGGGCCCCTGGAACACCGCGCGGACCAGCTCCGGGTCGAACACCATCACGAATCCCTCGTCGAACAGGGTCCCGAGCGTGATCGCCCCGCCGTAGCGGCGCCGGCAGGCCTCGAGAAAGCGAACCCCGCCGAACATGAACCCGGCCGTCTGCAGCACCCGCGGGAGCCGGGGGGCCGGGGGGAGAGGGCCTTGGGGGACGGGGCCTTGGGGGACGGGGTCTGACTCAGCGGCGGCGGGCGCCGGGGAGGTGTCCTGCTCGATCATGTCTGCGCCACCTGGGGTTGCTGGGAGCTGCGGGCCCGCGGGTCGAGGTCGGCCAGCGTCAGAGGATGGGCCGGCGGCCCCTCCAGCACGGAGTGAGAGCTGACGGTGAGATCGCCGTCGACGTGCAGGAGCTCCCCGGAGTTCAGCAGCCGCCAAGCCGGATCATCGTCCATGGGCTCCGAGGCGATGACCACGGCCGGCGACGTGGACAGGTCGTCGGAGTGCACCTTGATCCGGCGCCGGGCACTGGAATGGTCCAACGAGCGAGTGCCGTCCGGGCCTCCGGCCGGGCGCTCGAGGACGTACAGCTCGTGCGTCTCCGGGTAGCGCAGGGCCCACAGCTCCGACTCGGAGATGAGCACCAGGTTGAGCGCCAACAGCGGCAGGTTCTCGGCGACCCAGCGCGCGGCGGCGGCGATCGCCTCAGAGACGTCGCCCCGGCGGTCGATCTCCCGGGTGATGAGCGCGAAGAAGCGCTCGGAGTCCGTCTCGCCCTCCACCAGCTCCATCGCGTCGCCGAGCTCCCGCTCGAGCCGGTCGAGCTCCTCGATCACCCCGTTGTGGGCGAACAGGCGGCTGCGCTGCTCGAACGGATGGGTGTTCTGCGGCGTCAGCGAGCCGGTGGAGGCATAGCGGACATGGGCGATGAACGTGCTCGACGCGATCGACCTGGCCGCGCGGGCGAACTCCTGGTCCTCGTAGGCGGCCAGCGGCTGCTTGGAGACGATCGGCCGCCCGTCCGGGTCATACGTCCCCAGGCCGGTGCCGTCCGGCTCGCGGTGGCTCTGCTGGGCGAGCGAGTTGGGCGCCTCCAGAAGCCAGAACGTGGCCTGGACGCGCTGCCGGCCCGCGCTCATGCCGAACAGGCGACACATACCGCCGCACGGTAGCGCGGCGCGGCGGGCGACCTCGCATTGCCGGTCTGTCAAAGTTATTTCAAGGTCGTCTGCGATCTTGGTGTCGTCATCTAGCAAGGCGGACCTGCCATGAGATTCCTGCGCACATCGTCAACCGGCCGTTTGCTGGCCGTCCTCGCCGGCCTCGTCGTGGCCGCCGCTGCGGGCACCGCGATCGCCGTCGCGGCCACCGGATCCGGCCCCGTGCCCAAGGCCAAGCCGCTGGCGCAGGCGCTGCGCGGCGCGCTGACGGCGCCTCCGGTGCAGGGGATCAGCGCTCGCATCCAGTTCACCAACGGCCTGATCAGCGCCAGCAACTTCACCGGCGACACGGTCGATCCGCTCCTGCAGGGCGCGTACGGGCGCGTGTGGCTGTCGAAGACCGATGGGGTGCGGCTGGAGCTGCAGAGCAACAACGGCGACACGGAGGCGATCATCCACAACGGCTCCTTCTGGGTCTCGGATCCGGCGTCGCAGACCGTCTATCAGGGCGCGCTGCCGGCCAACACCGGCACGTCCTCGGCCAAGGACAAGTCGACCGGCTCCGGCATCCCGACGGTGGCTCAGATCCAGTCGGACCTGAACAACCTGCTCGGGAAACTCAACCTGAGCGGCACGCAGACCTCCAACCCCTCGGACGTCGCCGGCCAGCCCGCCTACTCCGTCTCCCTGTCGCCCAAGCACGATGGCGGCCTCCTCGGATCCGCCAAGATCGCCTGGGACGCGATCACCGGAACCCCCCTCAACGTCGCGATCTACGCCCGCGGTGACAAAACCAACCCGGTGCTGGCGCTCAGGGCCACCGACATCTCGTTCGGCCCCGTCTCGGCGTCGGTCTTCAACGTCTCGCCGCCTCCCGGCTACAAGGTCGTCAGGGTCTCGACGCCGAACACCGGCAGCGCGAGCAGCGCATCCGCGAAGGGCAAGAAGGCCAAGGCCAAGCACGCTGAGGTGACCGGTGCCGCGGCCGTGGCCAGCCACGTCCCGTTCACCCTGGCCGCCCCGGCGACACTCGACGGGCTCCCGCGGCAGACGACGAAGCTGCTGGACTGGGGCGGCAAGCCGGCCGCGCTGGTCACCTACGGCCAGAACCTGGGGGGTATCGCGATCATCGAGCAGACCGCCGACACCGCCTCGTCGCAGACGTCCGGCAGCAGCTCGAACGGTCACCTCACCCTGCCGACGATCTCGATCAACGGCCACAGCGGCACTGAGTTGGCGACCGCTTTGGGGACCGTCCTGCACTACACCTCAGGCGGCGTTGCCTACACGGTGCTCGGGTCGGTGCCGCCGTCCGCCGCCGAGCAGGCGGCCAAAGCGCTGACTCCGTGACGGACGCTTCCGAGACCTCCCGGACGGACCCGGCGGCGGCTTCGGTCGCCGCCGGTGCGCCTCCGCTCGAGGTTCGCGGACTGGTCAAGCGCTATGGCGAGCTGACCGCGGTGGGCGGGGTGGACCTCACCGTTCACACCGGAGACGTCTACGGCTACCTCGGCCCCAACGGTGCCGGCAAGACGACGTCGCTGCGGATGATGCTCGGTCTGATCCGGCCGACGGAGGGGAGCGTGCGGCTGTTCGGCCGCGACCCCATGGAGTCCGTGCGCGCGCTGGAGGGCGTCGCGGGGTTCGTGGAGGCGCCGACCTTCTACCCGTACCTCAGCGCCCGGCGCAACCTGGAGATGCTGGCGGCCTACGACGGCGGCGGCGCCCGCGAGCGCATCGACGAGGCGCTGGAGACGGTCGAGCTGACCCACCGCCAGCGCGACCGCGTCGGCGGCTTCTCCCACGGGATGCGCCAGCGGCTCGGCATCGCCGCGGCGCTGCTGCGCGATCCGAAGCTGCTGTTGCTCGACGAGCCGGCCACCGGGCTCGATCCGGCGGGTATGCGCGACATGCGGCTGCTCATCCGCCGGCTCGCCGACCAGGGAATGACGGTCCTGCTGTCCAGCCATCTGCTCAATGAGGTGGAGGACGTCTGCAACCGCCTGGCGATCGTCCGCCAGGGCCGGATCGTCTACGAGGGCGAGATCGCCGAGCTCAAGCGCGGGGCCGGCACGCGCTATTGGCTGGAGACGACCGATGACGCGCGGGCGCTGGGCGTCTGCCGGGCCCAGCCGGGGATCGGCGAGGTGATGAGCAATGACCACGGCCGGATTTCCTTCACCGCGGATGATCCCGCCGTGGCCGCCCTCTCCCAGGCGCTCGTCGAATCCGGCGCCCTGATCCGGGCGATGGCGCCGCAGACGGTCACGCTCGAAGACCTGTTCTTCTCGCTGACCGAAGGCGAGGTTGCGGCCCCCGCGCCGGGTGGGCGGGCTCCATCGCCTGAGCCGGCCGAGGCGGCACGCTGATGCCCGGCGTCGGCACCGTGTACCGCTGGGAGCTGTTCAAGCTCCGCCACCAGAAGCGGACCTACCTCGGCCTGGGCGCGGCGATCCTCGTCCCCATCCTGTTCGTGGTTGCCATCCGCCTCCAGCACCACCACGACCACGGTGGCGGGTTTGCGTTCTCGGACTATCTGGACCGCAGCGGGCTGGCCGTCCCGCTCGTCATCCTGCTGTTCGGCGCCGTGTGGATGTTCCCCCTCATCACGGCGCTCGTCGCCGGCGACATCTTCGCCTCCGAGGACCACAACGGGACCCTGAAGACGATCTTCACCCGGTCGCTGGAGCGCTGGCAGCTGTTCGCCGGCAAGACCCTGGCCGCCAGCACCTATGCGGTGACCGCGATCCTGCTCTGCGGGACCGTGGCGGTGATCGCCGGCAGCATCCAGTCCGGATTCAACTCCATGCAGAGCCTCTCGGGAACGATCGTCTCCGCGCCCAAGGCGCTCGAGCTCGTCTACGTCAGCCTCGTCGTCTACCTGATTCCCATCGCGGCGATCGTCTGCATCGGCCTGTTGCTGTCCTCGCTGACGCGCAACAGCGCGGCCGCCGTCGTCGGAACGCTGATGGTGTCGCTGCTGATCCAGCTGATAGGGATTCTGCCCGGCCTCACCGGGGTGCAGCCGTACCTGCTCAGCACACAGTTCAACGCCTGGCAGGGCCTCCTGCGCACGCCCACCGACTGGTCGCCGATCGTGCAGGCCATCTGGGTCTGCGCGCTGTATGCGGTTCCCTCCCTGATCGCGGCGTTCCTCGTCTTCATCCGGCGCGACGTCGCCGGCGGCTGAGGCCGCCGGGCAGTGGCCGCGGCAGGACGACGACGCCCACCCAGCCATGGCAGAACCTGATCACGAGCGCGTCCTCGTCGTCGACGATGACCCGCCGCTGCAGCGGATGCTCACGCGCTCGCTGTCGGCCGAGGGGTTCGAGGTGACGGTTGCGGGCGACGGCGGAGCCGCCCTCGCCGCCGCCGAGAGGTTCGCTCCCGATGTCATCGTGCTCGACGTCGCACTGCCGGCGCTCGACGGACTCGCCGTCTGCCGGCGTCTGCGCGGCAAGGGGCTGCCGACCCCCATCCTGATGCTGACGGCGCGCGACGCCGTCGCCGACCGCGTCGCGGGGCTGGAGGCCGGCGCCGATGACTACCTCGTCAAGCCGTTCGCCGTCCAGGAGCTCGTCGCCCGGCTGCGGGCGCTGACGCGGCGGGGCAGGACCACGGAAGGGATGCTCGCCTACGCCGACCTGACGCTCGACCTGGCGGCACGTGTCGCCTCGCGGGGGCGCCGCCAGCTGGAGATGACCGGCCGCGAGGCGGCGCTGCTGGAGCTCCTGCTGCGCGAGCCCGGTCACCTCGTCACCCGCGAGCGCGCCCTTCGCGACATCTGGGACGACGCGGCCGAGCCCAACGTCGTCGACCGCTACATCACCCGGCTGCGGCGCAAGCTCGGCGATCCGCCCCTGATTCGGACCGTCCGGGGGACGGGATTCGTGCTCCGCGCCTGACCGCGTCCCTGGCCGCCGTCGGTGTCACCGGTTGCCGAGCAGGCTGCAGACGCCCTCCTGAGGCATCGGCTGGCTGAACAGAAAGCCCTGGGCGCCGTCACAGCCGAGATCCCGCAGCTGGGCCAGCTGCTCATCGGTCTCGACCCCCTCGGCGACGACGCAGAGCCCCAGCCGGTGGCCGAGCTCGACAGCGGCGCTGACGTCGGCGCTGTCGGCCCCGCCGGCGGTGAGGCGCGAGACGAGCGTCCGGTCGATCTTGAGGATGTGGACGGGCATCTGCTGAAGATCCGCGGCCGACGAGTCGCCGGCGCCGAAATCATCGATCGCCAGCGTGATCCCCATCTCGTTGAGCGCGGCAAGCTGCCGGGAGGCGGCTTCCGGGTCGGCAGCGAGCGCCTCCTCGGAGACCTCGAGGCACAGCACACTGGGGTCGTGGCCGCCGCGGCGCATCCGGGTGGTGACCCGGTCGAGGAGGCCCGCATCCTGGAGCTGGCGCCCGGACAGGTTGACCGAGATCGTGACCTCCGGCCGCGACTGCCGCCAGCGCTCGACCTGGTCCAGCGCCTGCTCGAGCACCCAGTCGCCGATGGGGACGATCAGCCCGCTCTCCTCGGCGACCGGGATGAAGTCGACCGGCTCCATCAGCCCGCGCTCCGGATGCTCCCAGCGCACGAGCGCCTCAAAGCCGACGAGCCCGGTGCCGCCGTTGAGCGAGACCCGGGGCTGGTAATGCACGCGCAGCTCCGAGCGGGCGAGCGCCTGGCGCAGCGCGGGCTCCAGGTCGGCGTCCGGCATGGGGGGCGCCGCGGGCGCCGCGTCGAACCGCTCGAACCGGGCTCCCCCCAGGTCCTTCGCCCGGTACATCGCGGTGTCGGCGTGGCGGATCGCGTCTTCGAGCGGCGTCTTCGGATCGGTGACGATCGTCACGCCGATGCTGACCGAGATGGACAGCTGCTCCTCGGCGAACGCCAGTGGCAGGGCCGCCGACGCCCTGATCCGCTCGGCGAGCAGCGCCGTCTCCGGCTCGCTGTCGAGCCCCTCGAACACGAACGTGAACTCGTCGCCGCCGAAGCGAGCCACCGTGTCCATGGGCCGCAGCAGCCGGCTGAAGCGATCGGCCAGCACCGTCAGGACGAGATCACCGGCGGAATGGCCGAGGGTGTCGTTGATCGTCTTGAAGGCGTCGACGTCGAGGAACATGACGACGACCGCCCTCCCCGTCCGCCGCGAGCGGTCGAGCGCCACCCGCAGCCGATCGAAGAACAGCGCTCGGTTGGGGAGCGAGGTCAGCGAATCGTGGAGCGCCTGACGGGCGAGGGCCGCCTCGGACCGCTTGCGCACGACCGCATGACGGACGCTGCGGACGAGCACCGACGCGTTCAGCTCGGACATGACCAGCACATCCTGCGCGCCGGCCCGTACGGCGGTGACGTCGAACTCCTCGTCGGACCGGTCGGAGATGGCGATGATGGGGATGTGGGAGACGGTTGCGCACAACTGCTCGAGCGCGGGGATCGGCGACGGCTCGCCCGCCAGGTCGATCAGGGCGCAGGTGGCGCCGTGATCAAGCAGCTCGTGCGTGGCGTCGGCCACACTCCCGGTGTGGCTCACCACCAGCCCCGTGGTCCAGCCGGCGCGCAACATCTCGCCGATGAGCACCGCTGTACGTGGATCGTCTGTCACCAGCAAGACCCGCGCGGGCTTGCCGGCCCCCTCAAGCTCCTGCAGCAACTGCGTACCTCCGTGTCGCCTTTGCGCAGACTTTCGGCCTAAGTTTGCGCTATTTCGCCACAAAAGCAAGTAGGAGAAGTGGAGGGCGGCCCCGGGTGCTGCGCCCGCGCACCCTGCGGACGCGCCTCGTCGCCGCTGCGGGGGTGTCCATTCTGGCCGCGGTCGTCGTGTTTGCGGCCGTGACCGTCGGACTCGTCAACGCGCAACTGCGCTCGTCGCTGGACAACGCGCTGCGGCAGAGGGCCCAGGAGGTCGCCGAGCTGGCGGTTTCCGCGCCGGCGGTCCTCTCCGATCCGGGTGCGATGGAGAGTCCCGTCTCCGGGCGGCAGATCTCGGTGGAGGTCGTCGACGCCCACGCACGGATCGTCGCCCGCTCGCTGAATCTCGGCGCCGAACTGCTGCCTCAGGATGCGCTGGCGCGCGCCGCCGTGACGCAGGGACGCACCGGGGTCGAGACGATCAGGTTCAACGGCCGGCCGATGCGCGTGTACGTGGCCCCCATTGCCGATGCCGGCGGACCCGCGGCCGGGGGCGCAGTGCTCGTCGCCTCGGACACGTCGGACATCGCGCAGACGACGGGCCGCCTGGGGGCGCTGGTGGCGCTCAGCGGGGCCGGCGTCGTCGTGCTGGCGGCCCTGGCTGCGGCGATGCTGACCCGGCGCGGGCTGCGGCCGCTGCGGCTGCTCGCCGATGCCGCCGGCGAGATTGAGCGCACGGCGGACCCGTCGCGGCGGCTGCCGGCGGCGGCGACGCCGGACGAGATCGGCCGGCTGACCGGGGTGCTGAACCGAATGCTGGCCTCGCTGGAGCACGCGCAGGCCGGCGAGCGACGGTTCCTCGCCGATGCCTCGCACGAACTGCGCACGCCGGTCACGGCGCTCCTGGGCAACGTGGAGTTCGCGACCCGGCACGGGGCCGACGCCGAGGTCCTCGATGATCTCCGCCACGACGCCGAGCGCCTGGCACGGCTCGTCGACTCCCTGCTCGCGCTCGAGCGTGTCGGCGCGGCGCCGGCCGGGTCCGAGCACGAGGCGGTGGCGCTGGATGAACTGGTGACCGCGGTCGTCGCCGAGCAGGATCCGGGTCGCGTCCGCCTGGAGCGGGCGGATCCGGTGATCGTCACCGGCGACCAGGACGGGTTGCGCCGGGCCCTGACCAACCTGATCGAGAATGGTCTGGTCCACGGGCCGGCGGACGGCATCGTGACGGTGGCCCTGACCCACCGGGATGGCCGGGGCGGGCGGGCCGTCCTCAGCGTCGCCGACCAGGGTGCGGGGCCGGATCCGGGTCGGCACGAGCGGCTGTTCGAGCGCTTCTGGCGCGGGGAGGATGCGGCGACGCGCCCCGGGTCCGGGCTGGGGCTGTCGATCGTGGCGGCCATCGCCGAGCGTCACGGGGGTGGGGTGACGGTGGCCGGGGCGACGTTCACGCTGGAGCTGCCCGTCCGGGACGGTTCAGGCTCCTGAGGACAGCGGCGGCCCCACCTCACGAGGCGGTTCGCCATCCGGCCGGTCCCGCAACGTCTTCTGCCACCAGCCGACGCTCCGCCAGCTGCCGAACTTGTACGCGATGTCGCGGTAGACGCCGACCGGCTCGAACCCCAGCGACTCGTGGAGCCCCACGCTGGCGTCGTTGGGCAGCGTGATGCCGGCGCACGCCTCGTAGATCCCCTGGCGGACGAGCAGTCCGAACACGGTCTCGTACAGACGCCGGCCGACGCCCCGGCGATGGTGCGCGGGCGAGACGTAGACGGTGACATCGGCCGACCAGCGATACGAGGCGCGCTCCCGGTGTCGCGACGCGTACGCATAGCCGGCGACGGTGCCATCGATCTCGGCGACGAGCCACGGGTGGGCGCGCTGGATGATGCGGATCCGGTCGGCGAACTCGCGCGGCTCCGGCGCACGCTCCTCCAGCGACGCGACCCCGGCGGTCACCGATGGGGCATAGATGGCGGCGCAGGCGGCGGCATCACGCTCCGGGTCGGCATCGCGGATCAGCATCGCCGGGACTCTATGCGGCGGTGAGGGCGTACCGGATGCGGTCGACGGCCGGGTTGTCCTGGGGATGGCGGGAGAAGCTCGCCGGCACCGCCAGCCGCAGTGCCGACGTCAGGAACACGCTCCGCGCCGCGCGGGCGCGGGCCAGCGTGATCGGCGCCTCGTGGGGGTGAAGGTTGAGGCGGGGAGCGAGCGCGAGCAGCCGGGCGCGCGTGACGCCGGGAAGGAGCCGGCCGTCGAGCGGCGGGGTGACGAGCTCGTCGCCGTCGAGGAGCCAGACGTTGGCCCACGCGGCCTCGAGCACCGTGCCGTCCTCGTCGACGAGGAGCGGGACCGCGCCACCCGGGTCTCGCTCCACCAGCCGCCGGTCGCACCACTTGTGGGCGCCCAGGCCACCCGGCAGCGTGACCGGATCCAGGGACACCGGACGGCGGGCGGGCACGTCGCCGACGACCAGCCACAGGTCCAGCCGGTCGCCCCGGGGGATCGCCTCGATCCGCGCCCGCCGCTCGGCCGGCGCCCGCCGAGCGGCGTCGATCAGCGTCTCGACCATGCGTGCCCGCTTGTCGCCGGGCAGCGCCAGCCCGTACAGCTCACGCGTCGAGCGCTCGAGCCGCTCCAGGTGGGCGTCGAGCGCGTGGACCCGGAGGTCGCGCAGCAGCAGCGTCTCGAAGACGCCCCGGTCCGGGTCAGGTCTCACGCCGGGCATGGTCTGAGGTCAGGCGGCTCGCCAGACATGATGCGCGCCGCCGGTCTCGACGAGCACCGACGTGCCGAGTGCGGCGGCGATGGGGCGCGCCTTGGTCAGCGCCTCCTCCAGCTCGGCGCGTGGATCGGAGTCGGCGACGATGCCGCCGCCGGCGCCGAGCCACATCCGTCCGGCGCCGAGCTCCACCGTGCGGATGGCGACGTTGAGCTCCAGGCCGGCCAGCGGGCTGGCGAAGCCGACGGCTCCGGTGTAGACCTCGCGCCCGGCCGGCTCGAGCTCGGCGATGACCCGCAGCGACTGGACCTTCGGCGCGCCGGTGACCGAACCGGGGGGGAACGTCGCGCGCAGGAGCTCGCCGTTGCCGACCGTCGGCCGCAGCCGTCCGCGAACGTGCGAGACGAGGTGCCAGACCCCGGGGTGTGCCTCGGCGGCCGGTCGCCGGGGGGCGACGATCGATCCATACTCACAGACCCGGCCGAGGTCATTGCGCATCAGATCGACGATCATCACGTGCTCAGCCGCATCCTTCTCGGAGCGCTGGAGGCGCTCGAGGGCGGCGGTGGCGAGCGCCGGGCTGGGATCTCGCGGCGCGGTGCCCTTGATCGGCCCGGTGACGACATGGCGGCCCCGCCGGCGGAGGAAGAGCTCCGGAGACAGCGACACGATCCCGCCGTCCGGCGTGCTGAACGCGGCGGCAAAGGGGGGAGCGAGATCCTGCAGCGCCCGGGTCATCAGCGTCACCGGCGTCTCCTCACAGGGGCCGTCGAGGCGCAGGCAGATGTTGGCCTGGAAGATCTCGCCGGCGGCGATCCGCGCGCGGCACTCGGCCACGGCCTGGACATGGTGGTCGGCGCGGGCCGCCGTGAGTCGCAACGGCCCCGGTGATGAGCCGGCGCGGTGGGGCGCCGCCGCCGGTGAGACACGGCCCAGCATCTCCCGCAGCCGCCGGAGGCGGACCTCGAGCGCCCGGCGGCGGTCGTCGGAGACGAGCGCCTCGAACCACCAGGTGCCGTCGGCGTCGAGACGCAGGACGTTGTCGTAGTAGGCCAGATGGAACTCCGGAAGCGCGACCGGCCGGTGGGCGGTGAGCGGCACGCGTTCCACCCGCGCCGCCAGCCGGTATCCCAGCCAGCCGAACCACCCCCCGCCGACAGCGGACGGGGGCGGGGGGTCGCCGTCAGCCGGTGCGGGTTGGGCCGTCGGTGCGGGTTGGGTCGCCGGTGCGGGTTGGGTCGCCGGTGCGGGTTGGGGCGCCGGTGCGGGTTGGGTCGCCGGTGCGGGTTGGGTCGCCGGTGCGGGGAGATCGTCGAGGATGGCGAACGGATCATCGGACGCTTCGGCGACGCGCAGCGGGTCGGCTCCGACGATCGCGCCCCCACCGGCCCAGCTGCCGACGAGCGCGAACGGCAGCGGCTCACCGGCTTCGGCAAGCGCGTCCAGGACCTGCGCGGGGGTGAGGCGACAGGGCAGGCGGACCCGCCCCAGCTCGACCGGCGTGGGTCCGGCGGCGTCAGCGCCCGTCGCTAAGGTCCGGTTGACCGGCACGTGCCCGATGGTGTACGAATTGGTCCGATGGCTGCAACGATGATCGACGGCAAGGCGATAGCACAACAGGTTCGCACGGAGGTCCACGATGCGATCGAGGCCTGGGTGGCCGACGGGGGTCGGCGCCCCGGTCTGGCCACCGTACTCGTCGGCGACGATCCCGCATCGGCGGTGTACGTCGGAGGCAAGCAGCGGGCCTGCGCCGAGGTCGGCATCGTGGGCTTCGCCCACGAGCTGCCGGCCAACACCTCCGAGCCGGAGGTCGTCGCGCTTCTGCACGAGCTCAATGCCGACGATCGCGTGTCCGGGATCCTGCTCCAGCTGCCGACGCCGGACCACATCGACGGCTCGCACCTGACGACGCTGCTCGACCCCGCCAAGGACGTTGACGGCCTGACCCCGGTGTCGGCGGGGCTCCTCGCCAAGGGGCTGCCCGGGCTGCGCCCCTGCACACCCGCCGGCGTCATCGAGCTGCTGCGCCGCTACGACGTGGTGATGGAGGGCGCGGAGGCGGTCGTGGTCGGTCGCTCCGACCTCGTCGGCAAGCCGGTGGCGGCGCTGCTCCTGGCGGAGAACGCCACGGTCACGACGTGCCACTCACGCACGCGCGACCTCCCCGGAGTGTGCCGCCGCGCCGACATCCTGATCGCCGCCGTCGGACGGCCGGGCATGATCCGCGGCGACTGGATCAAGCCGGGCGCCACCGTCATCGACGTGGGCATCAACCGCACCGAGTCCGGACTCGTCGGCGACGTCGACTTCGCTGCGGCCGCCGAGATCGCCGGCCGGATCACACCGGTTCCCGGGGGCGTGGGGCCGATGACGATCGCGATGCTGCTCGGCAACACGCTGGCGGCCGCGCGGGCGCAGACGGAGCGGGCCGAGGTGTAGGACGGGTGAGGCCCCGGGCACTCGAAGCGCTCGCCGCGGTGTAGGACGGGTGAGGCCCAGGGCGCTCGAAGCGCTCGCCGCGGTGTAGGACGGGTGAGGCCCCGGGCGCTCGAAGCGCTCGCCGCGGTGTAGGACGGGTGAGGCCCCGGGCGCTCGAAGCGCTCGCCGAGGGTCGAACGTCTGGCAACGAAGGAGGCGCCATGGTTTGGGCGCCGGCGGGCTCGATGCAGCGTGCACAACGCGCCAAATCCGGGGTGCGGTGGCTGATTTGGCGCGTTCTTGGGGCTGGGCGTGCATGTGGTGCCAGATCGTCTGGGCGGTGCACGATTTGGCGCACAGTGCACGCTGAAAACCGGTGCGATGGGCCGCGAGGGGCCGCCGAGGGGCCGCCGGGTGCCGCTGGGTGCACCCTGGCTGACGGCCGGGTGCGGCGGGGTGCGGCCGGGTGCGGCCGGGTCGCTGCCGGCTGCCCCGGCCGGGCTGCCGGCTGCCCCGGCCGGGCCGCCGGCCGCCGCCGGCGCTCAGGCGCTCCTGACCAGCTCCGGCTCCCCGGCGAGCACCTCGTCCAGCGCGGTGAGCACGCGCTCGGCGACATCGCGCCGGGCGTTGTGACCCATGAGGCCGATGCGCCACATGTCCGGGGCGCTGGGGCCGAGGCCGCCGCCGATCTCGATGCCGTGCTCGCGGAGCATGCTCATCTGCACTCCCTTGCTGTCGACGCCCTCCGGGACGCGGACAGCGGTCAGCTGAGGCAGCTGATGCCCGCTGTCGGCGAGCAGCTCCAGGCCGCGGGAGCGCAACTGATCCTGCAGGAACCGGCCGGCATCCATGTGGCGGTCCCAGCGGGCCCGCAGGCCCTCGACGGCCACCTCGCGCAGCGCCTCGTGGAGCGCATAGATGTGGAGGATCGGCGCGGTGTGGTGGTAGACGAGCGGGCGCTTGATCCAGTAGTCGCGCAGCAGCTGGAGATCCAGCGAGTACGAGACCGGATGGGTCCGCGCCGCGATTCGCTCCATCGCCCGGTCAGAGACCGCGACCGGGGACATTCCGGGAGGCGCGCCGACGCATTTCTGGGTGCAGGAGTAGGCGTAGTCGATGCCCCAGCCGTCGACGTCGAGCTCGATGCCTCCGAGTGACGTGACGCAGTCGGCCATCAGCAGGACGCCGGTGTCGCGCAGCGCCGCGCCGAGCTCGGCCAGGGGGTGCTGGACGCCGGTGGAGGTCTCCGCGTGCACGACGCAGACGAGGCGGGCGTCCGGATGGGCCTCCACCGCCTCCAGCAGCCGGTCGTTGGGCACGTGCTGCCCCCAGTCGGCCTCGACGGCCACCACCTCGGCGCCGACGCGGCGGGCGATCTCGACGATGCGCCGGCCGAAGAAGCCGTTGACGCCGACGATCGCCACCTCGCCGGGCTCGAGCAGGTGGGCGAGGCCCGCCTCCATCCCCGCCGTCCCGGTCGACTGCAGCGGCAGGACGAGACCGCCGGACGCCTGATAGGCGATCCGCAGCAGGCCGACGACCTCCAGCAGGATGTCGGCGAAGTCAGGGTCCATATGGCCCAGCAGCGGGCGGTGCATCGCCTCGAGCGCCGCGGGGGAGACGTTGCAGGGGCCCGGGCCGCAGAGAAGACGCTGGGGAGGATGAATCGGCGAAGTGATGTCGGTCATCGCGCGAGCTTAGAGCCTGCCCGTCCGGCGATCCATCGACGCGGGTCTATGGTGTGTACAAATTCATTCAATTTTCTTGCGCTCGGGCGGCGGAGGCGTTCTACTTGCCAGGACATGAGTCCCACCCGCACCAGACTGCATCGCTCCGAGCTGGCCGTACCCGGCAGCAACGTGCGGATGCTCGAGAAGGCGCCGGAACTGGGGGCCGACATTGTCATGCTCGACCTCGAGGACGCGGTCGCGCCCGATGACAAGGAGCAGGCGCGCGTCAACGTGATCGATGCCCTGCGCGAGCTCGACTGGTCCGGATGCTCGGTGTCGCTGCGCATCAATGGGCTCGACACCCACTACTGCTACCGCGACATCGTCGACGTCGTGGAGCGGGCCGGGTCCCACCTGGACTCGATCATGGTTCCGAAGGCCTCCGGGGCCGGGGACATCCATCTGGTGGCGACGCTGCTGACCCAGATCGAGGACGCGATGCAGCTCGGACGGCGGATCGCGATCTGCGTGCTGATCGAGACGGCGATGGGCATGGTCAAGTGCGAGGAGATCGCCGCCGCCTGCCCGGAGCGGATGGAGGCGATGGTGTTCGGCGTCGCCGACTACGCCGCCTCGCTGCAGAGCCACACGACGTCGATCGGCGGCACCAACCCGGACTACGCCATGCTGGCCGACTCCGACCCCTACTGCACCGATCCTGACGACGACCGCGCGCGGCACCTGGGCGATCAGTGGCACTATGCCCTCAGCCGGATCGCCGTCGTCTGCCGCGCGTACGGCCTGCGGCCGATCGACGGGCCCTTCGGCGACTTCACCGACCCGGAGGGGTATCTCGCCTCCGCCCGCCGCGCCGCGGTGCTGGGGTATGAGGGCAAGTGGGCGATTCATCCCAGTCAGATCAGCCTGGCCAACGAGGTGTTCACGCCGAGTCACGAAATCGTGGAGAAGACCCACCGGATCATCGCCGCGATGCAGGCGGCGGCGGCCGAGGGACGAGGCGCCGTGTCGCTCGACGGGCGCCTGATCGACGCCGCCTCGATCCGGATGGCCGAGAACCTGCTGGCCAAGCTGGAGCAGATCGAGGCGCGCGGTGGCGGCGTGCCGGATCTGACCGGCGCCGCCGGCTGAGCGGCGTCAACCGCCGGCGCGCGCCTCGGCAAGAAAGGCCCGGACGACCGGCGACTGCTCGGCGGCCCGCGTCACGGCGACCAGCTCGGTGTCCGGCGCTCCGCTGAGGGGGCGATAGGTGACGCCGTCGATGGCGAGATGGGCGACCGAGGCCGGCACCGGGGAGACGCCGATGCCGGCGGCCACGAGACCGATGATCGTCATCATCTCCGGCGCGTACTGGGCTACCTGGGGCGTGGTCCCGGTCGCCGCCAGGCGGCCGATCAAGAGGTCGTGGTACCCGGGCGCCTGGCGCCGGGGAAACAGCACGAGCGGCTGGGTGGCCAGGCGGCGCAGGGGCACGCGGCGCAACCGGGCCAGCGGGTGGCCCTCAGGGACGGCGGCGACGGTCCGCTCGCGCCTGATGACCTCGGTGTGCAGGCTCTCGTCGGTCTCGATGGGCGGGCGGACGAGGCCGACGTCGACGAGGCCGGTGCTGACGGCGCGCAGCTGCTCGACGGTTGAGCGCTCGCGCAGCTCGATCTCGATGCCGGGGCGGGTGCGGCGAAAGCGCTGAATGGTGGAGGGCACGATCGAGAGCAGGGCCGAGCCGACAAAGCCGACGCGCAGCACCCCCTCCTGTCCGGCGTCGATCGCCCGCGCCGTCGACACGGCCACGTCGAGCTCGGCCAGGGTGGCCCGCGCATCACGCAGGAACGCCTCACCGGCCGGGGTCAGCTCGACACGCCGGCGGGTGCGCTCCAGCAGGCGACAGCCGAGCTCGTCCTCCAGCGCGGCGATCTGCTGGCTGAGGGGCGGCTGGGAGATGTGCAGGCGCGCGGCGGCGCGCCGGAAGTGCAGCTCCTCGGCGACGGCGACGAAGTAGCGGAGTTGTCTCAGTTCCATGTGTGCGGTCAGTGGGGCGCCCGAGATCGCCCTCTGGGCAATCTCGAAACGGGATTGCGCATCGATCCCGCTGATTCGGAAACCAGATCAATCAATCCTAATTCGATATTGGACAAGATCAAGCGGCGGCCATAGCGTGCCGCCCATGTCATTCCTGCTGGAGTGCCCCAACTGCGGGGTGCGCGAGGTGACCGACTTCGGCTTCGGCGGCGAGGTGTCCGCGCGCCCCAAGCAGCGCCCCAGCTTCCGCGAGCTCAACACCTACAACTACTTCCGGCGCAACGTAGCCGGCGTGCAGCGCGAGTGGTGGTTTCATCGCTCCGGCTGCCGGGCGTGGTTCATCGCCGAACGTGACACGACCACCAACGAGGTCAAGTTCACCGCGCTGCCCGGCGCGGATGAACCGGCTGGCGAGGCCGCCAAGGCCGCGACCGCGGCGGGGGGTGACCTGCTGTGAGCCGCCTCGGGACCCAACCCGGAGAGCGCATCACGCGCACCAGGAAGATCAGCTTCACCTTCGACGGCAGGAAGGTCGAGGCCTACGAGGGCGACACGATCGCCTCGGCGCTGTACGCCGCCGGGCGGCGCACGTTCAGCCGCAGCTTCAAGTACCACCGCCGGCGCGGCCTGATGTGCGTCGCCGGCCAGTGCCCCAACTGTATCTGCGCCGTGGACGGCGCCCCTGGCGCGCGCGCGTGCACCGAGCCGGCGCGCGAGGGCATTCAGGTCACGCACGTCAACGCGATGCCGTCGCTGGAGTTCGACGCGATGCGCGTCACCGACATCGCCGGCGGTCCGTTCACGCCGCCGGGCTTCTACTACAAGACGTTCATCCGGCCTCGGCGCCTGTGGCCGCTGTACGAGAAGGTTTTGCGCAACGTCGCCGGCCTGGGCAAGCTCCGCCACTCCCAGCCCGAGCGCGAGTGGCGCACCGAGTACCGTCGCCGCCACGCGGATGTGCTGGTGACCGGCGGCGGGATCGCCGGGCTGCAGGCGGCGCTGGCGGCCGCCCGGCTGGGCGCCGACGTCGTGGTCGCCGACGAGGGTCCGGAGCCCGGCGGCCAGCAGCTGGTCCAGACCACGCCGCAGCGGGTGCGCGAGCTGGCCGAGCTGGTGCGCGAGGCCGGCGTCGAGATCCTCACCGGCGCCTCGTCGCTGGGGTACTTCGACGGAATGGTCCCGGTGTGGCAGGGCGACACGCTGCATCAGGTCCGCGCCCGTCACCACGTGTTCGCCACCGGCACGATCGAGCAGCCGCTCGTGTTCGCCGGCAACGACCTGCCCGGCGTCATGCTCTCCGGCGGCGCCCGGCGGCTCGCCGCGCTGTACGCGGTGAGTCCGGGCCGGCGCGCCGTCGTCGCCACCACCTCGGACCGCGGCTTGGACGCCGCCGCCGTGCTGCGCGACGCCGGGGTCGAGATCGCCGCCGTCGCCGACCTGCGCCCGGAGGTGGGCGAGCTCGGCCGGCAGCTGCGGGCGGCCGGGGTGCCGGTGTTCCCCGGGCACACCGTGATCGCGGCCAAGGGCTCCAAGACCGTGCAGTCGGCCATCATCGCCCCGGTGGGCGGGGGTGACGAGCACGCGTTCGACTGTGACCTCGTCGTCGTGTCCGGCGGCGCCATCCCGGCGAGCTCCCTCCTGCTCCAAGCCGGTGCCGAGAGCGCGTATGACCCCGCCCGCGGCCACTTCGCGCTCGGCGCCCTGCCGGAGGGGGTGTCGGCCGCCGGCGAGGTGACCGGCACCGGGAGCGATGACGCGGTGGCCGCCTCCGGGGAGCTGGCCGGCCTGGGCGCCGCGCATGCGCTGGGTCTCGGCACCGACGAGTCCCGGGCTCGCGCCGAGGAGCTGGCCCGGCGACTGGCCGAGCCGGAGGACGCCGGCGTCGTCGTCGCTCCGCCGGTCAGTGGCGAGGGGCGGGGCAAGTGCTTTGCCTGCTTCTGCGAGGACGTGACGAGCAAGGACGTGCACCTGAGCATCGAGGAGGGCTATGACTCGATCGAGCTCTCCAAGCGCTACACGACGGTGACCATGGGTCCGTGCCAGGGCCGCATGTGCCAGCTGCCGTCGGTGCGGCTCATGGCCCAGGAGACGGGACAGAGCCTCCAGGCCGTCGGCACCACGACCGCCCGTCCGCCGTGGGTCTCGGTGCCGATGGGAATTCTCGGCGGCCGGCCGATGGAGCCGGCCAAGCGCTCGGCGATCCACAACCGCCACCGCGAGCTGGGGGCGACGATCAAGTGGGCCGGCGATTGGCGGCGCGCCTACGACTATGGCGACCCGGCCGCCGAGGCGCTGGCCGTCAACCAGGCCGCGGGGCTGATCGACGTCTCCACGCTCGGCAAGCTCATCGTCCGCGGGCCCGACGCCGGCGATTTCCTCGACCGCCTGTACCCCAACCGCTTCTCCAACCTCAAGCCGGGTCGCATCCGCTACGGCGTGATCAGCTCCGACGCCGGCCGCATCGTCGATGACGGCACCATCTGCCGGATCGACGACGAGACGTTCTACGTGACGACGACGTCGAGCGGGGCGGGGGCCGTCGAGGAGTGGTTCTCCTGGTGGCTGGCCGATTGGGGTCAGCGCGTCTCGCTGACCGACGTCACCCAGGGGCTCGGCGCGGTCAACCTGGCGGGACCGAAGGCGCGCGAGATCATGAGCGCCGTCTGCGACATCGATTGCTCCAACGAGGCGTTCGCCTACCTCGACGGCAAGCAGGCGCGGATCGCCGGGGTGCAGTGCCTGATCCTGCGGATCGGCTTCGTCGGCGAGGTGGGGTATGAGATCCACTTCCCCTCGGCGTACGGGGAGCACATCTGGGACGCGCTGATGGAGGCCGGCCGGCCGCATGGCCTCAAGCCCTTCGGCCTCGAGCCCCAGCGGATCCTGCGTCTGCAGAAGATGCACATCCTCGTCGGACAGGACACCGACTCGGAGTCGACGCCGTTCGCGGCGGCGATGCCCTGGATCGTCAAGCTCGACAAGGAGCAGGACTTCATCGGCAAGTGGGCGCTCGAGCACTATTCCCATCAGGCGCCGGCGGCGGAGCTGGTCGGCTTCACCATGGCCAACGGCGACGTGCCGACCGAGGGTGCGGTCGTCGTCGACGAGGCGGGAACGCCCGCCGGGCAGGTGACGAGCTCCCGCCACTCGCCGGTGCTGGGGCGCACGATCGGGCTGGCCTGGGTGCCGGAGGCGCTTGCCCATGACGGCGCGAAGATCACCATCTCCGACGAGGGCCGGACGCTGAGCGCCGAGATCCAGACCAAGCCCTTCTATGACCCGGACGGGGAGGTGCTGCGCTCATGAACCTCGACTTTCTCAGCGCGGGCGCAGCGGCGGCCGACGGCGCGGTGGCCCACACGCCGATGGAGGCCAAGGCGCGCGCGGCCGGCGCCCGCTTCGAGCTCCGCGACGGCTGGAACGTGGCGCATGCCTACGCCGCCGGAGCCGAGGAGGAGGCCCGCGCCGCTGCCCGGACCGCCGGGTGGGCCGACGTGTCCCACCTCGGCAAGCTCGAGCTCCAGGGCCCGCCGGAGGAGCTTGACCGCATTGCGTCCGAGTGCGGTGCGGAGCTGCGCCTCGGCGAGGCCGGCCGCGCCGGCGATGCGTGGTGGTGTCGCCTGACGACGACGCGAGCGCTCGTGGTGTGCGAGGCGCGCGTCAGCGACACGCTCCGCACGCAGCTGGCCCAAGCGAGTGCCGGAGCCGAGCGGGTGACGGTGACCGAGGTCACCACCAACTTCGCGGCGATGACGCTCGTCGGACCGCAGGCGCGGGAGGTGTTCGCGCGGTTCTGCGCACTGGATCTCCGGCCCGGGGTCACCCCCGTGCGCGCGCTGCGCCCCGGATCGATCGCCCGGCAGCCCGGCATCCTCATCCGCGAGGCCGAGGATCGCTACCTGTTCCTGTTCGGCTGGGCGACGGGCGAGTACGTGTGGTCGGTGGTGGCCGACGCCGGCGAGCACCTCGGTGCCCGGCCGATCGGCGTCGACGCTCTGACCGCGTTGCCCAAGGCCGGCGGAGTGGGCGCCGAGCGCGAGACCGAGGAGACGCTCAGTGCTTGACATCTTCCGCAAGCGGCGGATGTGGCGCCGCCAGGGTGAGCTCAAGAATTCCTACGACGTCGTCATCGTCGGCGGCGGCTCCCACGGGCTGGCGACCGCGCATTACCTGCGCGACCATGGCATCACGAACGTGGCGATCCTCGAGAAGCGCTACATCGGCTCCGGCGCCGCGGGACGCAACACCACCATCCTGCGCTCCAACTACAAGACGCCGGAGGGCGCCCGCTTCTACGACGCCAGCGTCAAGCTGTACGAGGGCCTCTCCCAGGACCTGAACTTCAATCTGCTGTTCTCCCAGTGCGGGCATTTGACGCTCGCCCACTCCGACCGCGCGATGTTCGTGATGGCCAACCGCGCGGAGGTCAACCGGTTGCAGGGGATCGACTCGCGCCTGATCTACCCGGATGAGATCAAGCGGCTGGCGCCGGCGATGCAGGTCGACAACCCGGACGCGATATTCCCCATCATGGGCGCCCTGTACCACCCACCGGGCGGGATCATCCGACACGACGCCGTGGTGTGGGGCCTGGCGCGCTCGGCCGACCAGGGCGGCGCCGAGATCCACCAGAACACCGAGGTCCTGGGGATGGAGCGCACCAACGGGCGGATCACGCGGGTCAAGACCAACCGCGGGACGATCAATGCCGGACAGGTCCTCAACTGCACGGCGGGTTGGAGCACGCTGATCTCCGACATGGCCGGGGTGCCGCTGCCGATCACCACCCACATCCTCCAGGCGTGCGTGACCGAGCCGATGAAGCCGCTGCTCGACGTCGTCATCGTCTCCTCGCAGATGCATGTGTACATCAGCCAGACCGACCGCGGAGAATTCCTGATGGGCGCGGAGATCGAGCCGTGGACGACGTACCGGATGAAGGGCACCCTCAACTTCCTGCAGGACGTCTCCCGCCACACGCTCGAGCTCTTCCCGCAGCTGGAGCGTGCGCGGCTGCTGCGCAGCTGGGCCGGCCTGTGCGATCTCAGCCCGGACTACAGCCCGATTCTCGGCAAGACCGAGGTCGAGAACTACCATGTCTCCGCCGGTTGGGGAACGTACGGCTTCAAGGCCGCCCCGATCGTCGGCAAGACCCTGGCCGAGCTGGTCGCCACCGGGCGCCAGCCGGACCTGATCGCACCCTTTGCGCTGGAGCGGTTCTACGAGGACAAGCTGGTGTCCGAGCTCGCCGCCGCAGCAGTGAGCCACTAAGAACACCCGGAGGAGAATGAAATGAAGAGCAGCCTCGAGATCGCCCAGGAAGCGGTTCTCCAGCCGATCGAGTCGATCGCCACCGACGCCGGTCTGGAGCCGGATGAGATCGAGCCCTACGGTCGCTACAAGGCGAAGATCTCGCTGTCGGTCCTCGACCGGCTGAAGGGTACGGCCGACGGCAAGCTGGTCTGCGTCACCGGCATGACGCCGACGAAGGCCGGCGAGGGGAAGACGACGACGCTCGTGGGGCTCGCCCAGGGACTGGGCGTGATCGGCAAGAACCCGGTGGCCTGCCTGCGCGAGGCGTCGCTGGGGCCGGTGTTCGGCATCAAGGGCGGCGCCGCGGGCGGCGGCCTGACCCAGGTCGTCCCCATGGAGGACCTCAACCTGCACTTCACCGGCGACATCCACGCCATCGGCGCCGCCAACAACCTGCTGGCGGCGATGATCGATGCCTCCATCCTGCACGGCAACCCGCACAAGATCGACGCCCTGCGCATCCCGTGGCGGCGAGCCGTCGACATGAACGACCGCGCCCTGCGCCACATCGCCGTCGGCCTCGGCGGGCGCCCCAACGGCTATCCGCGGGAGACCGGCTTCGACATCACCGCCGCGTCGGAGATCATGGCGATCATGGCCGTCGCGCGCGACCTCCAGGACCTGCGCCAGCGCATCGGCCGGATCACCGCCGCGTACTCGTATGACGGCGCCAAGGCGATCACCGCCGAGGACCTCGGCGCCGCCGGGGCGATGACCGTACTCCTCAAGGACGCGCTCAAACCCAATCTCGTGCAGACGCTCGAGGGCCAGCCGGTGCTCATGCACTGCGGGCCGTTCGCCAACATCGCGCACGGCAACAACTCGCTGATCGCCGACCAGGTGGGGATGAAGATCGGCGACTACGTCGTCACCGAGTCCGGGTTCGGC